>JBLHRW010000044.1:0-19812 GCA_047626445.1 Neolewinella sp. | reverse complement strand
TTGACTATCAATTCATTATAAGTAAATTTGTGATTATTTTTTTCACATCAAGCGCTACTTTACCCCCTACATCACCCTAAAAAAGTAACTCCTTACCGTTTTCGGGAGTAAAAACTAACCAAAATGGAACTTTCTCAAGCTCAAAAGATGGTTGACGACTGGATTACCACCATTGGCGTCAGGTATTACGGAGAACTTACCAACACGGCCATCCTAATGGAGGAAACCGGAGAAGTAGCACGCCTGATGGCGCGCATGTACGGGGAGCAGTCGTTTAAGAACCCCGCCGATGCAGAAACGGCCCACGATCAACTTGCCGACGAATTCGCGGATGTCTTGTTTGTCCTGATCTGCCTGGCCAATCAAACCGGCGTAGACCTGGCCGAAGCCCTCCGCAAAAACCTGGAGAAAAAAACTAAACGGGACGCTACGCGGCACCGGGACAATCCAAAACTGAAATAAAAAAGGCCATTCCAACATAACTAGGGGACACCGTATAAATAACTTACGGCGTCCCTAGTTGGAATGGCCTTTGCCTTTCTTAGGTAGACTTGTTTTACCTGAACAGCGCCACCTTCCGGCTGTACATCCGTCCGTTCACCTCCAGGCTAACTACGTAGATCCCTGAAGCCCAACCGATGTTGCTCAGCGAAAAGCGTTGCGATTGTTGCCCGGCTGGCTGCCGCCCCTGGAAGGGCGAGCTCAACTTACGGCCGGCCACGTCGAAAAAATGGATACCCACATTCGAAGCACCGGGAAGGGTGTAATCAACAACCATTTCTCCGCCATTCAGGTAAGCATTCACCTGCAGGCTGGCAGCCTGGCTGGGTGTCCGGGTACTCGTGGTGCCCTGGCAGAATAGGCCGAGGTCCTCCAGACGGGCAAAGCTCGCCCCCATTATCTGGTCTACCAAGTCAGAAGGGATACAAAGCCAGTTGGAAAGAACGGTCGCGTAGATGGATCGGAAATCGACTTTATACTTCAGGTTAAAACCATTATCTACGTCGTTCATATCCGGAAGTCCCCCGGTATGTCCGCTACCGTTAAGGCCTTTACCGAATAGCATTACCGGCGCAGCGGTGCCGTGATCAGTTCCGTTGGAACCGTTCTGAAAAATGCGCCGTCCAAACTCACTGAACGTCATCGCCATCACCTTGTCATCAATTGCGCCAGTTTTCATGTCGTCAAAAAATGCTTTTACGTTCTTACTCAGACTGTTCATCAGGTTAGCGTGGGCTACCGGTTGGTTGGCGTGGGTATCGAAGCCATTGAGTTCAACTACGAAAAACCTGGTCCCCAGTCCTCCTCTAAGGAGCCTGGCCACGAGGGCGAGCTGGTCGCCAAGGCGGTCGTTTTCATACTCTGCGGAGTTTACGCCCGCGTCGTAGGCCTCCGCCAAAACGCCAGCATACGTGAAGGTAGTGTTGGCTACCGCACGGATATACCCCAACTGCTCCCCATAAGTACACTCCGGAAGACTGGACACATCGTACAGCTGCCCGGTACGGGCAATTTCGTACAGTTGTGTCGGATTCTCTGTAGAAATCGCGTAGTTGAAATCATCTTCGTTATTGAACAATAGATTGCCGGGGCCGCCGATCTGGATGGCCGGAGGTGTCTCTGGCGGGCTGCTCAGAAAATCTGGGTACTGATCGTTGAAGTAACGGCCAAGCACACCACTGGTAACCACCTCGTCTGAATCAGACGCCGAAGCCCAGATATCGGAAGAACGGAAGTGACTGAGGTTGTGCTGGGGATACCCTACATTCTGGACCGCGCGCATCTCTCCCTCGTCCCATAGCCCACGCAACGGATCGAGTTGAGGGTGGAGACCAAGCGTGGAGGTAAGTTCGACCACCTCATTGCGGGGAATATGAATATCGGGCCGCAACATCTCGTATTTCCCGAAGTCGTGGATCGGGACCAAGGTATTGAGGCCGTCGTTACCGCCCTTCAGCCGGATCAGGACCAGTACGCGGTCGTTATCATCTCCGGTTGCGCTGAGCGCTGCAGATAACGGCGACGAAGCCATCGCATTGACCGGTAGCTTATTGAGCAGGAAGCCCGAGGTTCCCAAGATGCCAAGGTTGCGCAGGAAATTACGCCGCCCATGGTCCTGGTCGTGAGCCAGGCCGTCCTTCAGGCTATCGCCCTTCCGGAGGCCGGGGTTTGTTTTTTTTATTTGTCCCATTGTGGACTATTTTTTCAGTCCCGAAAGTGATCGGGACCGGATGGATAAATTCAAGACTTACTAACCAGCGCTAACTGAGCTGGAATTCAGGTAAACGGCCGATATGGCGCAGCAGAATCACGATTTGCCAGGAAGCAGAATCCCAGTTCAGGTTCCATTCACCGGTGTCGTAGTAATTCGAGGGAATTTCCCATTTCAGGGCATCGATGGCATTGTCATAAGCCTCCTCGGTAAGTAATCCACGGGGAATGAAATAATCAACGATGGCCCGGGCGATGACCTCCGGAGAATTACTATCCTCGGTCAGTGCTTTGGCGAAATCAGGGTAGGTCGATTCACTGTTATTGTGTACCGCCCAGCTAAAGGCATCAATGAACTGCCAACGCAGGGTAATCCGGTTAGAGTCGATCCAGGCCCGGTCACCTTTCCAGCCGGCAACGTCTGGCGGCTGGCCGAGGTACTGCCCCATATTAGCCATGCTCCAAAAGCCCCAGTTGTTTCGGTTTTCGAAATCACCGAAATCCCCTTGCCGAAGGAAAGAGGTCATCAGTTCCATCGGGCTTTTCACCAGTACGCCCATATTGGCTTCCTCGAAGAAATGGGCACTCGCAAAAAGCTGCTGCAATACCGGAAGTATCTGGAAATTTTCGGAGATGAAGGTCTGTGCCATCTCGGTCAACACCTCCTCACTTACCGCCTTATTGACGTAAAATTTATAGAGCTTTTCGCAGATGTAGCGCGCAACTAGGTCCCCTCGTTGTTCAAACAAGATGGTGATCAGGCTGGAGTAGTTGAAGTTACCGGAAGCGCCAAAGACGGTCTTTTCGGTATCGTCAAATCCCCATTCGGCCCACTCTACAGCACCGCAATAACTCGTCCAGCCGTTCCAACCGGTAAGGGCGCGGCTGGCTTCTACGATGTCCTCCTGGGTATAGCCGTTGTTTTCTCCCAGGGTGAACAGTTCGAAGAGCTCGCGGGCAAAATTCTCGTTGGGGTTTTGCTTCGTGTTTTCAAAGCCATTGAGAAAAAACAGCATCGCGGGGGTAATCGTAATGTCTTCGATCAGTTGTTTGAAGTCGCCGAAGGCATGGTCCTCAATGACCTTCATGTACTGGTACTGGTAGCTGGGACAGCTGTGGCTCTCATACTGGGTCACCAAGTGGTTTTGCCAGAAGAGGGACAGTTTTTCGCGGACGCCGAATTGGGTCGATTCATCCATAAAGCCGGAGTACCAAGCGACGTAGGTTCTGAAAGGATCGAGTTCAGCGACAACGAAGGCATCATAATTCCATTCGGCCCATTCCGGAGGCGTTCGTTGTTCACGGGTGGCGGCATCGTTTAGCAGGCGGGCAACGGTCTGGGCAGGGCCGTCGAGCAATGCTTGTTCGATCTCATCGGGGCGGGCTCCATAGCCGGCGCGGCGATAAAGATGCTGGATCCGGCCAACGTCCCACGGCTGCTCGGCCGAGGGTACGTAAGCTTCCAGGCCAAGGGTGGCGCAATTCATCAAAGCTGATATGTTTTTGGGAATAATAGTTCGGGTGGTCTAAGATACAAGAAAAGACGTTGAAACGACGCTTACTCGTTGGTTTTAACGGATTGGCAACAAGTAATAGGGTATTCGGAAAGGCTTTTTTGGCGCAATCGCAGGTGCGGGGGAAAGGGATAAAAGGAGCAAAGGACAATCCGACCAAGCACTTCTTTCTTCCCTTGCTCCTTCAATCCTTCCCTCTTGGGGACTGCGGCGGCAGCCGCGAACAGGGGCCCTTGCACCTGCGGCCCCGCCCCTTACTCCTTCTCCCCCTTATTGCTTACCCCCTTTTCACTCCACCTCCATGCCCCGAATCCGACGCTTGGTTCCGAATTGTTCGATGTCTTCCAGTAAGCTGTCCGCCCGCTCGATCTCGCGAAGCGTGTAGAAATTAATGGCCGAGGATACTGCCCACATCGTAAAAATGATACCGAACAGAAACCAGTAAGAAATGGCTTGCAAGATGACGTTTACGTTGTCGATAGTGACGGCATCCGCGTAAAACACCCAATCCAGGAAGGCAAAGACCAGGCTACCGACCACCGTGTCAAGTAACCACATAGCAGGGACGGCCAGCAATAGGACCATCAAGAAATTACCGTAGCTCGACACCAGGTTGGTATAGACGAAGGAGAACGTTTCCCGAAAAGTGGCCAACCCGGAATACCCTGCATAAGCAAAGGTCAGCAGGAAGGGCAGGGTCAGAAAAACGAAGAGACCTGCCACTGCGCCATTGAAGGCCAGGCCAGTAGCCATGGCGATACAGACGAGGTACAAAAAGGCTTCAGAACGCCAATTGGCGGGAAGGATTTTAATGTCCGCCGCGCGCCAGAACAGCTCGAAGGAGAGCCGCAACATACCGTAAAACCCCGCAGCGACCAACAACAAATAGATTGGGCTCCGGGACCTGGAGAACGTAGTCGTCAGCTCATGAACGTTGTGAAAGTCGCCCAAAGCAGAGCCCTCAAACACGTAGCGCGTTGCGGCGGTAGCGTTGTAAAAAAAGAAGGCCAGCGCGACCAATACACAGGTGATGACGGCCAAGCCACCAAACAGATAACCGGGAGCGCGCCGAAGCACTGAGAAACTGGCCGTAAGGGTCTCTCCTCCTCCCCGGATGCGACGCAGGCTGACCATCGCTTCGTCGTCATTTCGTCGACGGGCCGGAGCCTCCTCGGTCGCCATTGGCCGGGCAGCGACCACCCGCGGGTAAACCACGTAATACCAAAGAATGAAGGCAAAACAAAGCACGATAAAAACGGCCCGGATGGCATCCGGGAGTTCCGTGTGTCGGGTCAGGTAACCTTCCAGAAAGCCGGCGATGATGAACAGCGGGACGATGCCCAGCATTATTTTCAGCCCGTCGCGGGAAGAGGCCTTGAAGGCCTCAAAGCGAGAGAGGGTTCCCGGAAACAAGAGGCCCTTGCCCATGGCCAGGCCGGCTCCGCCGGCCAGTACGATGCTGCTGATCTCCAACGCACCGTGAATCCAGATGGTCAGGAAGCTTTCCTGAAATAAGCCCTTGGCGTAAAAGTAGTATTGAAACACCCCCACCATTACGCCGTTGCGAATGAGCTGAACGATGGAACCAACGGCAAAAAACACCCCGGAGACGAAGGTCAGCAGCGCTACAAAGATGTTGTTCAGTGTGATCCGCAATGACATCGAGAAGGGGGAGGTCTGCTTGTACACCGCCATCGGATCGCCGTTCTCGATGTTGGCATTAGTCATGTTGATGTAGGCCTCGCCCATGATCGTTTCGGCGAAGGCCGGGTCAATCCGATAACTGATGATCCCGATCAGCATGGCCAACAAAAAGGTGACCAACGCAATGGTCAGCGGTCGCCGTTGGGCGTAGACAACGCGTGGTAGTTCATCGGTCCAAAAGGAGAAAAAGCGACTCGTTTCCCCTTTACGCCCCCGGTAGACTTGTAGAAACGTCCGCTGGGCCAGGCTGTTGAGGTATACCCGTACGGAGCGGTTGGGGTAAAAGGTTCGGGAATAGGACAGGTCATCTGTGGTATGGATGTAGAGTTGCTTAAGCGCCTCCGGGTTTTGCTCGTCGCGTTCCAGGGCCCGTTCGTAGCGTTTCCACTTGTCCTTGTTTTTCTCGATAAAGTCGGTTTCCCGCATGGCACAAGATAGGGAAATAGTGGGTAGGACTTAATTGTGTGTGTGTAGTAGATGTGGAATAAACCCATGCTATATGGGGCCAGGTCTGCTGTTAATCGTAGCGGACCATTAATACTCTACATCTTCTAAAAATTACGTATCAGTGATAAAAAGAAGTAATAGAGCTATTGAGAATAGCTCTATTGAATCTTTGAAAAGCGAAGTAATTTCCCTTCATCACTTTACTCCTTTTGGCCAAAAAAAATAATATATCTTTTTATGCTAATTATCGACATAAGTCTTACACGATAAATGCGGAAGGGAGTAATTAGGGAGTCAAGAACTACCTCCCCACAAACCAAGCAAACGTCCGGCATTCCGCGATGGCTTTCTGGTAAAACTTGGTGTCGGGGTAAGCTTCTTTTAGCAGGCGGAGATAGGTAAACGGTCGTTGGCCCTGGCTACCGGCTGCGTAGTGCTGGTTGCGTTGGGCTTTGGCGGCAAAGTAGGCGGCTTCGGCCGCGGCTTCACGGCCGGGCGCCCGCTCCAGCGCCCGTTCGAAGTAGTAACTGGCCCGGTCCATACTCATGTTCTCGCGGTTACCCATAGGGGCCTCCCGGTGGGAGAAAATCCAGTCTCTGGTCCTATTGGCCGCAGCGCGGGCGCCACTGCTACCTGAGCGAAAATAATCTCCCATTCGCCAGTTGTAGCTGTAGTAGCTCATGTTATAATGGGCCAGGCCGATGTTGAAGAAATTACGGGCGGCGATGGTGTCATTGTCGGTACGGCGGGCTTCTTCTTCTAGTTCCAGTAAGCGGGCCAGCAGGTCCGCTTTGGTATAGCGAACGGCGGCAGCGGACGGACGGAAGTTTACCCGATCTTTAAACTGTTTGACAAAAGGGGTATAGGTTCCGTAGCCTTCTTGTCGGCCCAGGTCCACCCGGTTGAAGATATCCATAGCTGTTTCCCACTGTCCTTTTTGCAGGTAGTAAGTTCCTAGCAGATCGTTGATGTCATCCAGCGGTGTCGGGCCAACCCGATCAGCCAGCAAAGCCCGGTCGAATCGGTTACCGAGTAGGCTGTCGGCCATCCCTTCAAGTTCTTTGACGATGTTGAGGGTGGGGTTCATCCGCAGGGCGTCAAAACCATATTGCAGCAGACCGGCTTTGCCCAGGCGGCCGCTATTTCGGTAAACCGCCTCGAGTTTGTCGTTAACGATCGGGCGGAGGTCCGGATACTGTGCGCGCAAGGCATCGGTAGCCAGGAGGTCAAAATAGTACAGTTCGACGGAATCGTTGATCTGGTTGAGGGCAAGTACGTTGAGGACTTCCTGCAGAATTTTCACCTGGCCAGCCAGGGTGTCTTCCAACGGTTGAGCGGCCAACTTTTGGTAAGACTGCCGGGCGTAGAAATAGTCTCCAGACAGCATTTCCAGTGTGCCTTTGGCCAATAGCCACAAGCTGGGGCTGGCGGTATTTGCCCGCTCAACGGCTTTATTGACGAAAGCCTGCAGGGCAATCAAGCGCTTAGCAGCGTTGGGTCGCGGGCGGTTACGCTGTCGCTTGTTCTCGTGCGCCTTGGGATTGAAGTTGAGCCCTAATAAATCACGTTCAAGTTCTAGCAGTTCGCGCATCACCAGCGGTTCCAGGGCGGTATTGGCGGGCTCCAGGGTGTAGATTTTTTCCATTTCCTCCAGCACGACGGCCCGACGGTTCTGGGCCCGCATCACGTGGAGCATGGCGCGTTCATGGTCGTTGGAACAGAGGTTACTGGCGGCCTGCCATTCTGCGTCGGAGGTAATCTTGAAGCTGAGGTAGGCACTTTCCCGTTTACTTGGACACCGTTCGAATACGCGACTGTAGATGTAGGCAGAGCGCGAATTGTCTCCCAGGGCCTGTAGCGCGCCGGCCCGGTGGCTCTCCACCCAGTCGTACAGGATGCTGGGATTGGCCTCCACCTTGGGCATGAGGTAATCGTACAACTCGATCACGTAGGCGTTCTCCCCGAGGTAATGCGCCAGGCGCAGCAGCTGGTAGGCGTACCGCAGGCGGATGTAGTGGCTCTCGGTAGACTTAAAGACATCCAGGCCATCGTTGATTAGCCGCTCCATGGCTACCCGATCCGTCTCCGGCCGCTTAAAGGTGGCAGCACGGCGGGAAGCATAAGGCTCCGCCCGCTTAGCAAAGATCAGGTAGGTGAGCACTTCAGTGCATCGGTAATCGACCAGGTGCCGGGCAAAAGAATTCTTTCGCAGGGTGGAAGAAAGTGCCGTGGAAGAATTTTCCGGGTTGTCCATAACCCGCAGGATCGCCCGTAAATCGCCCAAGGTATTTCCGTAGATGAGCTTCTTGAGGTCCGCTATCTCCACCTGTTCGCAGTAACGCTCGTGCCATTCGGCGAGGTTGTCGCGCTCCCGCGCAATGGCATCCGGATTGCCTTCCAGCCGGTAGCGATTGGCGAAAGATTGATAGATTGGCCCTAGCTTGCTGTCGTATTCCAGCAAATCCGGATTCAGGAATTGATAGCCGTAAAAAGCGGGCGTGCAGTCGGCAGCCAGCAGGGCTGGCAGCAGCAAAAGTGAGAGTAGGTAGGTTAGACGAAGCATTGGGGGCAAGATAGCTAGTTTAAGAGGAGCGAGAAAAAGTTGCCTTGACAATAAACTTTACCTCTTAATCGTGGTACACTTGTGGAAGCTTCCAGGAGTTTTCGGTCTACCCTCACAAATGATCCTGTAGGGATCGAACATTATTTGCCCCGGGTGGAGGCGGAGCGCCGTAACCCGGGGTAAATAATGGGATTCCAACTTGGCGGCGCGCAGCGCCGCAATGTTTATGCCCTTCCTCATGCCCCGGGTAAAAGCCCGCCTTGCGGCCTTTCACCCAGGGCAAATATTGTTCGACCACTACGTGGTCACTATTTTACCAACAACTTCAGCACACTACCCAGCCCCAGCCAAACACACCACCACTACCACCACCACCACGATCATGGAAAAAATCGCCCCATACAAGGCTACCAACAAAATCCGCGTCCTCACCGCCGGATCCCTCTTCGACGGGCACGACGTTGCCATCAACATCATGCGCCGCATCATTCAGCGCAGCGGTGCTGAGGTCATCCACCTGGGGCACAACCGCCCGGTGATGGAAGTGGTCAACGCCGCCATCCAGGAAGACGTGCAGTGCATAGCATTGACCTCCTACCAGGGTGGCCACTTGGAATACTTCAAGTACGCCTACGATTTGTTGCGCGAGAAGAACGCCGGCCACATCAAGTTATTCGGCGGCGGCGGTGGCACCATCCTCCCCTCGGAGATCGATGAATTGCACGCTTACGGCATCGACCGGGTTTTTGCGCCCGACGACGGCCGGTCAATGGGCCTGCAGGGCATGATCAATTACTTGCTGGAGAAGAGTGATTTTCCCGTCGGCAATGCCTTTGATCCTTCCCTTGCTTCCAGCGTCAGCGCCCAGCATCCCTTTGCGATTGCACGGACCATTTCAGCCGCGGAAAACTACCCGGAAGAAAATACCAGCTGGCTGCCCGAACTGAAGGCAAAATCCAAAGACAGCCCCACCCCAGTTTTGGGCATCACGGGCACCGGCGGCGCAGGAAAGTCGAGCCTCGTTGATGAGCTGGTGCTGCGCTACCTCACCCGCTTCCCCAAGAAAAAACTGGGCATCATCAGCGTTGACCCTTCGAAACGAAAGACCGGCGGTGCGCTGCTGGGCGACCGGATCCGGATGAACGCCATCGCCAGCGATCGGGTGTTTATGCGCTCGTTGGCCACCCGCCAGTACAATGCTGCGCTTTCGGCCGACATCGATTCGGCCATCGCGGTGATGAAAGCAGCGGGCTTCGACCTCATCATTCTGGAAACCTCCGGCATCGGACAAAGCGATTCAGAAATTGTGGATCACGCCGATTTGAGCGTCTACGTCATGACGCCAGAATTTGGTGCACCCAGCCAGTTGGAAAAAATCGACATGCTCGACTTTGCCGACCTGATCGTGCTCAATAAATTCGATAAGCGCGGGGCACTCGATGCTATTCGCGCGGTCCGCAAACAGTACCAGCGGAACAACGATCTGTGGGACAAAGGGCTGGAGACCATGCCCGTTTTTGGCACCATCGCCAGCCAGTTCAATGACCCCGGCGTCAACACCTTTTCCAACGCGCTGATGAGTCGCCTTTTCCCGGAGGAGACTGCGGGTAAACTGGATGAAGGAGAGAGCGAAAAGCAGTACATCATTCCGCCGGCCCGCGTGCGCTACCTCTCGGAGATCAGCGAAACGATTCGTCGCTACGACAAGGACGTGGAGGAGCAAAGTGAGCTGGCCCGGACCCTGTTCGGCATTCATCGGACGATGGAATATATGGGCGACGGCGCGCCGGTGCAAGGGGAGTTAGAAAAAGCAAGGGACGCCGTAAGCCAGGCCCTTACCCCCGAGAACAAAGCCCTGCTCGAAGGTTGGGAAGCCAAAAAAGCAAGCTACCAGGGAGAGCATTTCACCTACGAGGTGCGTGGCCGGGAGATCAAGGTGGAAAACTTTACCCTATCCCTTAGCCACAACAAGATTCCGAAAGTGGTACTGCCGAGATGGAAGGACTATGGCGAGATCGTTCGCTGGTCTAGACAAGAGAACGTACCTGGCGAATTCCCCTTCACCTCCGGCGTATTCCCCTTCAAGCGGAAGGGCGAAGACCCCACCCGAATGTTTGCCGGAGAGGGCGGTCCCGAGCGGACCAACAAACGCTTCCACTACCTGAGTAAAGGCACCCCGGCGAAGCGCCTGTCTACTGCCTTCGACTCGGTCACCCTCTACGGCGAAGACCCGCATGAGCGGCCAGACATCTACGGTAAAGTCGGCAACTCCGGTGTCAACGTAAGCTCCCTCAACGACGCCAAGAAGTTGTACTCCGGCTTCGACCTCTGCAATCCGAAGACCTCGGTCTCGATGACCATCAACGGACCGGCCGCCATCGTCACCGCCTTCTTCATGAATGCAGCGATCGACCAACAGTGTGAGCGCTACATCACGGAGCACGGACTGGAAGCCAACGTGGAAGCCGCTTTCAAGAAACGCTACGACGATAAAGGCCTGGAACGCCCAAGCTACAACGGCGAACTGCCCGACGGCAACGACGGCCTTGGCCTAATGCTTCTGGGCTTAACCGGAGACCAAGTCCTCGACGCCGACGTGTACGCCGACCTAAAAGCCAACGCGCTGAAGGCCGTACGTGGTACCGTCCAGGCCGACATCCTGAAAGAAGACCAGGCCCAAAACACCTGTATCTTTTCCACAGAGTTCTCCCTGAAGCTGATGGGAGATATGCAGCAGACGTTCATTGACCAGGGTATTCGGAACTTCTACTCCGTTTCCATCTCCGGCTACCACATTGCGGAAGCTGGTGCTAACCCAATCAGCCAGCTGGCCTTCACGCTGTCCAACGGTTTCACCTTCGTGGAGTACTACCTCTCACGGGGGATGGACATCAACGATTTTGCGCCCAACCTATCCTTCTTCTTCTCCAACGGCGTTGACCCAGAATACGCGGTCATCGGCCGGGTGGCCCGCCGCATTTGGTCCAAGGCGATGAAGTACAAGTATGAGGCCAACGACCGTAGCCAGAAGCTGAAGTACCACATCCAGACCAGCGGGCGGAGCCTGCACGCGCAGGAGATTGACTTCAACGATATCCGGACGACGTTGCAGGCGCTCTACGCGATCTATGACAATTGCAACTCGTTGCACACCAACGCCTACGACGAGGCGATCACCACGCCAACGGAAGACAGTGTCCGCCGGGCCGTTGCCATCCAGATGATCATCAACCACGAGCTTGGTCTGGCGAAGAACGAAAATCCGCTACAGGGCAGCTTCATCATCGATGAGTTGACCGACCTCGTGGAGGAAGCAGTACTGCTGGAATTCGATCGGATGACCGAACGTGGAGGCGTTATCGGTGCGATGGAAACAATGTACCAGCGCGGTAAGATTCAGGAAGAAAGCATGCACTACGAAATGCTGAAGCATACTGGGGAATACCCGATCATCGGGGTGAATACCTTTCTGTCGAGCAAGGGCTCCCCTACCGTAATTCCGGAGGAAGTCATTCGGGCAACGGAAGAAGAGAAACAACTCCAAATTACCAACCTGACCGCTATCCATGCGGCCAGTGCGGCTACCTCTGCGGAAAGCATCGCCACGCTGAAAACCATGGCAGTGAACAACGAAAACGTCTTCGAAGAACTAATGGATACGGTGAAGCACTGCTCGTTGGGGCAGATCACCAATGCTTTATTCTCGGTGGGCGGGCAGTATCGGCGGAGTATGTAATTAGTCGTATTGGTCTATTGGTGCTATTGGTCTATTTAGATCGTACAGCCCAATAGACCAATAACACCAACAGACCAAAATGAATCCAGACAAGAAAAATAAACCCTCTCAAGAAGAGGAAGAACCACCCGTCAACGCTGAGGAAGGAACGGAAGACTACTATTTCGAAAACGGCCTCTTGGTAATGTCGGCAACCTTCCATCGCAAACGTGGTTTTTGCTGCGGTAATGCCTGCAAGAATTGCCCGTATGACCACGTCAATGTTACGGAAAAATGATCATAACCACAGACCAGTTGGGGACAGTACTTGAGCTGCCGGGCATTCCTGGCCGCATCGTTTGCCTCGTGCCTTCGATCACGGAATTATTGGTCGACTTGGGGCTGGAAAGCTCCGTAGTGGGGTGTACCAAATTTTGTGTCCGTCCCTTGCACCTGCGTTCGCGCCAAAGGCTTGTTGGCGGCACGAAAAACGTACGCGTGGAGAAAGTCGCGGAGTTAACTCCTGACCTGATCATTGCCAATAAGGAGGAGAATACGCGGGAAGAAGTGGAGCTCCTGGCCAAACAGTTTCCCACCTGGGTAAGCCGGGTCCGCACGGTGGCGGAGGCAAACGAAATGATCACCGCCCTCGGCCGTCTGTTTGCCGTGGAGGACCGTGCTGCGGCCATCATCGCCGCCAACCGGAAGACCCTGGAATTGCACCGACTACCGACGCCACAAAAAGCGCTCTACCTGATCTGGCGCGCGCCCTGGATGAGCGTGGGTGGAGACACTTATATCCATGATGTAATGCAACAGCTCGGCTACGAGAACGTGGCGGGCGACCAACTTCGCTACCCCACCCTTTCGATCGATGAGATTCGTGCTTTGGCACCGGACCGGATTATGCTTTCTTCCGAGCCTTACCCTTTCAAGCCCGAACACTTGGAGGAATGGTTGGAGATTTTACCCCAAGCGAAAGTTGAGTTGGTGGATGGGGAGTTCTTTTCTTGGTATGGGTCGCGGCTGGGTAATTTGGCGGGCCCGCAGGTGTAGTGGGTAGTAAGTAGAAGGTAGTGGGTAGGGCTGCCGCATTTGAATGCTCGCTTCGCTTGTGAGTGTCTCCCTACCGAAGCACCACTTCCCAAATCTCCGTAATCAACCCACTAAGCCGGTTGTAATTACGACCACTATTTGTCATCGTGTAAACGATCAGCCCCTTGCCCCAACTTGACGATAAGTAGGAGTCCATATGGTAGAACAGACCGGAGGAGCGCAGCTAAAAGGCGTTAAAACAAACACTTAATGCACAAATAAATTATTTATCCACTTTTTTGTTTTTTAAATTTCTCCCCGTTACCTTGCGCCTTCAAACCTGTTTCAGGGCAGCAATTATGAATGAAAGAGTCAAAGAGAAATTAGAGATCCTATCCGATGCCGCCAAGTATGATGTATCCTGTTCATCAAGCGGCAGTAACCGAAAAAACACCAAGGATGGCTTGGGAAATTCAAATGGCGTGGGGATTTGCCATAGTTATACGGAAGATGGACGTTGTGTCTCTCTGCTAAAAATATTGCTGACCAATCACTGCATTTTCGACTGTGCGTACTGTGTGAGCCGCAGTAGTAATGATGTCAAACGAGCCGCCTTTACCGTAAAAGAGGTCGTTGATCTGACCATCAATTTTTATCGACGAAATTATATTGAAGGACTGTTCCTGAGTTCTGGCATTTTCAAAAATCCGGATTACACGATGGAACGGCTGGTACGTATCGCTAAGGAATTGCGCACGGAGCATAAATTCAATGGCTACATTCATCTTAAAGCGATACCAGGTGCAAGTGATGAGCTCATCCACGAAGCCGGACTATACGCTGACCGGTTGAGCGTAAACCTGGAAATTCCCTCAGAAATGAGCCTGAAAAAAGTGGCTCCTGAGAAAAATTACAAGGACGTTTACAAACCAATGAATTATCTGACGGGGGCGATACAAGGGTTTAAGGAAGAAAAGAAGGTCATCCGTTCTGCGCCTAATTTTGCGCCTGGCGGACAAAGCACTCAAATGGTCATCGGAGCAACTCCCGAAAATGATCTGACCGTACTGAATTTGGCAAATGATCTTTACCAGCAACAGAAATTAAGACGCGTTTACTATTCCGGCTACGTGCCCATAAGTACCGACAATAGAATGCCGGCCCTCAAACAACCGCCGGTGATCCGGGAGAATAGATTGTATCAGGCAGACTGGCTGATGCGATTCTATGGGTTCAAAGTTGATGAGATTGTGAGTGAGGTGCATCCAGAACTCGACTTAGAACTCGACCCGAAAGCTGCTTATGCGCTTCGAAATCCTCAGTTGTTTCCAATAGATGTTAACAGGGCTTCTTATCACGAAATTCTTCGTGTACCGGGTGTAGGCGTTAAATCTGCTAAGAAGATCGTGTCGGCGAGAAGACACGGAAAATTACGCTTTGAGCACCTAAAGAAGATCGGAGTCGTCTTAAAACGGGCCAGGTTTTTCATTACGTGTGCGGATAAGGAATTCAAACTTCTTGGAAAAGATCCGTTGCTGATCCGGCAATTATTTACCGCG
Source organism: Neolewinella sp. (assembly GCA_047626445.1). GTDB lineage: Bacteria > Bacteroidota > Bacteroidia > Chitinophagales > Saprospiraceae > Neolewinella. Next base: position 5,064 of record JBLHRW010000044.1, on the reverse strand, counting down.
CCTAGTGTGCAAAAGGGGGGATTTAATCAATTGAACTTATTTGGGTGATTGGCCAATTAAGTAGTGCGCCAGAAATAACTGCGCCTCGGTAATCGAGTGCATTACTTGTTTCTGGCTCCCTACCTATACTTTAAGAACTATTTGAAAAAGGAAAAATGATCTTAACCTTTGACGGGACTTTTGAGGGATTGTTATCCGCTATTTTTGAGACCTACCGCTTGAAGATAACAGCAGCTAGAATCATCCCAAAAGATGAATGGCAAAACAGCCTATTTGAACATCCTACTTACGTCGCAACAAATGAGGAATGGGCAAAACGGGTATTGACCGGCGTACAGAAAAAATGTTCTAAAAAAACCGCTCAGCTGCTCTATCAATGTTTTCTTTCGGAGCTACCGGGTATTTCTATGCTCATCTTCAATTTCGTCAAAAAATCAATGGACGCAGACATTGACATTTCAGATAATTTTGGTGACGCTACGGTTTTGAACCTGCACCAGATAAAGAAGAAGATTGGGCGGGAAGTACATCGGATGCATGCGTTTGTCAGGTTTCAATGCACCAAAGATGACATTTACTATGCTGTCATCGAGCCTGACTTCAATGTACTCCCCTTATTGAATGATCATTTTGAAAAGCGCTACCCTGCTCAGGAATGGTTGATCTACGATACCAAAAGGCATTACGGTATTTTTTACGATAAAGAAAAAACGGAGTACATCACTTTTGAAGATGATACTCAATTGAAGTACCGACAGCTGAATGAAAAAGTACTGGACGAGTCAGAACCTGAATATCAGATTCTTTGGAAAAGCTATTTTGACAATGTGAATATTCCTGAGCGGAGGAACATGAAGTTGCATTTACAGCATGTTCCTAAGCGGTATTGGAAATATTTATCTGAGAAGCGGGCGCAGTTTTGAGTTGCTGCCCGGAGCTCCTAACACGGAAGGAAGCGGTCCAAAGTAACTAGTGGTGCGTCAACCTCAGATTTCCCGGTAATCCACGGCATCTTTTCGCGCCTGACGTCTTTGCTTCTCTGCAGCATACTGTGAAGCGCTGCAAATAAATAAATCCTGTCCGAAGTTTTTATTAATCAAGCTGTTCGGATGAGGCCCCCCTCAACCAAGTCTTTACCAATTCATTGACACACCGGAAACTTCATCACCATAAAATCATCGTAACTTCGTAGGCAACGACAGCATAATGCTATCAAAACCAAGTCGATGAAAACCCCAAAAGCCTACCCTACCGCTGTCCTAATTATAGTCTTTCTCTGCCTCTGGCCAGCCCTGTCCTTTGCGCAGGTAGACTGCGAAGCCACCACCCTGGAGGAGTTCTTTGACTGCTACGGAGGAACGACGGCATTTAGTGATCACTCCGTCGCTGCAGTGACGGCCTTTATCCAAGCAGAAGACGCTATAAAAGCGGGCGATTACGCCAGCGCGAAGCGGTTCGTCGAGGCCGTTTTCGAGACTTACCCCAAAGGCAACAGCATTTGGTGGTCGGTAACGGGAGATGTTGAAGGCGCAAACATTGGCAGCCCACATGCTTACTACGGATTACGGATGATCGAAGACATTGTTGACCATCACCTCAATAATCCCCAGGATGTCGAAGCTAAAAAAGCGAAGATGAAGATTGTCTTGGTGGGGTGTTCGGAAGGCATACAGCCTACCAACTTTACGGAGCTTGCCGCCGGGGGAGGCCCATTTGTGGAGAACAGCCTGGAGCCAAAGCTGGTAGCAGACGATTATCGCATCGTAAAGCAATCGTTTGAGTTTATGTCGAGGTACGTTACGGCGATAACGGGTGGAGAACTTGAAATAGAAGTAGAAATCGTTGAATTGCCTGATGTGTGTTTGGATGTTAACGTGAGTACTGAATCACCACTGGTAGCATCAGGTAGCATTCAACCAGTCTGGGAAGCTTTTAGTGACGAAGTAAAAGACGATACCGATTGGTGGTGGATCCTTTACCCCTCTCATGTGCCAGATTTTTCGGCCTTTGACAACAGTGCCTTTATTACTGGTGGCATGGGTTTATCACAGCGCGGTGGACCGACCTTCATCATCGATGACAAATGGCTCTCCCGCAAGCCGCCTCATATTGGAACCGGTAACTATAGCGACATCGAGCGGAGAATCTACCTGCCCCAGTGGCTACAGCATGAGTTCTTCCATCACCTTTACCGGGCTTATCCCGAGTTGGAGCTGGAGGTCAGTGGCCATGACTGGTTTAACCGTTCTTTTTGGCCCGCTGATTTTGAAGGTCAGTTTGAAACAGATTATTATGCGGAGACCTTGCATAAGCGACTACAGACGGATTGTGTACCACTAGCCGTAAAATTAATTACCCGAGCAGGTGATCAGGAGATTCAACAAATCGGCAAATTATCCATCGATGAATTGCTCGGTGCCTATTCGCTGAATAACGTCCAAAACGATTGGCATAAAGGGAGGATTCTAAAACAAGGAAGCAGGTACTTTTGGCGGAACGATGCGAGTGTGCAATGGGAGGTTACCCCTAACTTTGCGGAGGGGAGATTGGAAACCGGCTCAGATTGCCCTTACCCCGGTCAAGATTTTTTCCTTGAACTGTTCCGAACGGCTGAAGGCGACTACGTCCCGGGTGCCCTTGCGTTGAAATTCGGCGGAGACCTGTACCAAAAACGATTTAATCTTCTCCGAGGATCCGTGCCAATAGAAATCGCCCTGGGGGAGTACGAGCGGATGCCCAATGAAGCGACGAGGCACACCGGAAGAATCGTCAAAGAAGCAGGTCTGTTATTTTGGGAAAACGATGCTGGTGACCGCTGGTCGCTCACGCCCAATACCGAGGCGGAATCTTTTAGCCTCAATGATGATAGCCCGACAACTGAACAAGACTTCCAACTGATCATCATCGAAGATGCGTGTGGACGATCTGTTTTGGGTTTCAAGTACCTGGACTACTACTACTGGAAACCTAAAAGAGACCCATCAAACGAATCCCCGACCTTAATCAACCCGCTGGCGGACCTGGAACTGGAAGCAGATTTCAATACGCATTTAGTTGATGCAGCCGGTGTCTTCTCCGATCCAGAAGATGACCCCCTCTTACTCTTTGCGACCAGCAGCGAATCGACGCTGGTTTCGACCAATATCGTAGGCCAGAAACTAACGCTAAGCGGCAGTGAAACAGGAAGCGTTTCCATCCTCGTCACTGCTGTTGATGCTAATGGAGGATTGGTGACAGACGAATTCAACGTGGTCGTAGGTGACGTGACACCCACCAGAAATCATGGGGCACGAGATTCCGCTATTTCAATATTCCCTAACCCTGCAAAAGATCACTTCTTTGTCTCTGGTCCATTATCTGAATACGACATGTCAATATTCTCGGTAGATGGCTCCCTCCAGCGGGCGTACAAGCTATCCGGCCAGGAACAACGCATTGACCTGAGCGCTTTCTCCTCTGGAGCTTACTTGATTCGTATGACCCACAGCAGTAGCGGAAGGGTTACTATTAAGAAAATCGTTAAGGATTAGTATTGTCGCAAAAGGTGATAACGGCCATGGGCCGAGCCGTCCGACCGCCTGCACTTCGGCTACGCCGAAGCTCCGAGCGGCCGGACGGCTTAGGTAAAGGTAATGCTCCCGTCGGACGGCTACGCGTCAAGGCCGAAGGTCTTGCGATATGGGCCGTCGGGTGGGTTGTTTATCGAGTAACACGCCATTGGCAAAACAACGCAACTTGGTGACGCCGTAAATACTGTGTTAGTGATCATAAAACAGGCGTACTAAAAATTTCAACATGAGTAAATATTCGCCCAGAGAAGAAAAGCTTAACATTGTTTCTCATGCCATTGGGTTTATCTTAAGCATTATTGCGCTGATGCTACTGATTATACAGGCAACTGCATTTGGAAATGCACGGCATATTGTAAGCGTTAGTGTCTTCGGCGTGAGTTTAGTTATGCTATATGCTGCTTCTACTTTGTACCATAGTGCCAAGCAGGAGGAGTTAAGAAAAAGATTGAAAATTTTTGACCACTCCGCTATTTATGTCCTCATTGCGGGCACTTATACGCCTTTTACACTAATCACCCTAAATGGCACTATCGGGTGGGTAATTTTCAGCATTTCATGGGGAATGGCCTTAGTTGGAATTACATTAAAGCTTTTCTTTACAGGAAAATACAATTTAATTTCTACCATAATGTATGTACTTATGGGCTGGATAATTGTATTCGCCATAAATCCTTTAATTGACAACTTACCTTCAGGTGGACTGCATTGGCTTATTGCAGGAGGAGTAGCGTACACGATTGGCGCGGTTTTATTTAGTATTGAAAAAATAAAATTCAACCATGCCATCTTTCATGTATTCGTTCTAATCGGTAGTTTTTGCCATTTCTATTCGGTGTTCTTCTATGTACTGCCAAGTAAGTAAAGATCCTTTTAATTCGACAAATCATTCATAATATTTACAGCTACGTAAATATTTAGGGACGCCGTATAAATAACTTACTGGTTTTTGACCTGACGCTTTTGTTCTCACCGCGCTTAAAAATCCTTTGCATAGCCTCAGTTACGGAAATTATTTTTAAGTGCAGTGAGGGCAAAATAAGACGGTCAAAAGGCGTAAGTTATTTGTACGGCGTCCCTTAGCTGAAGGGTAACAAGACTAAATTGAATCTAAATACAACTGTTCAACCTTAGATCGGGCCCAGGGCGTTTTTCGTAAAAACTTAAGACTGGATTTAACCGATGGATCAACATTAAAACAACGAATATCAATTCTGTCTCCTAATTCTTCCCAACCATATTTTTCCTCTAGAAATTCTATGATCTCGGCTAATTTTATTCCATGTAGTGGGTTATTCTTTTGCATGTTTATTTATTCGATTTCGTTTGTTCCGTATTTTTTTTGATGGTTAGGCTCGGTAAAAACGATGTAGGCGCGTCTAGCGACTAGTGGTCTGTCAATATTGAATTTGTGGGTAAGGTGCTGATGAATTTTGGTGTTGAATGAGGCGAAGGATTCCTTGCATAGCCGTAGCTACGGAAGGAGTTCTTCAAC
>JBLHRW010000043.1:0-19857 GCA_047626445.1 Neolewinella sp. | reverse complement strand
CGGCTAAGTTTCCTTAGTGTAGCTTCTTAGTGCCTTACTGTCTTAGTGGTTCCTTTCTTCCGGCTAAGTTTCCTTAGTGTAGCTTCTTAGTGCCTTACTGTCTTAGTGGTTCCTTTCTTCCGGCTAAATTTCCTTAGTGTAGCTTCTTAGTGCCTTACTGTCTTAGTGGTTCCTTTCTTCCGGCTAAGTTTCCTTAGTGTAGCTTCTTAGTGCCTTACTGTCTTAGTGGTTATCTTCTTCACACAAGCCACAAACTATCCGAAAACCACCCCCTCTCATCCTGGAAATGAGACTGGTGCGTAAAGCCAGCATCCTGCGCCAATGTCTCAATCTCCCGCTTGCTATATTTCTGACTAATCTCTACGCTTATGGCCTCCCAGGCATCGAACGAGAAGGTTTTGTCCAGGGCTTTGATGGTAATATCTTGCTCTGATCGGGAGACCAAAAAACTCCGGGTAGCGCCACTCGCCGGGTCGTAGCTTTCCCAGTGTCGCCACTGCGTCAGGTTAAAGTCTCCACCCAGCTCCCGGTTGATGCGACGTAGCAAATTGAGGTTGAAATCAGCGGTATGCCCAGCGGGGTCGTTGTAGGCAGCGAGGATGGCGTCGGGGTCTTTCTTGAGGTCAAAACCCGTTAGTAGTAAATCTCCCGGACGGAGAAACTTCTTGAGGTGACGCAGGAAGCCGCCAGCTTCCGGTTGGGTGAAGTTCCCGATGTTAGCACCGGGAAATAGTACCAGCCGGCGTGTTTCTTTATTAGAACTGCCCAGCCGGTCGAGGGCGGCAAAGTAATCATCGTTAATTGGCGCAAAGGGCAAGTTTGGCCACTGCACCGCGACCATTGCTCCCAGAATCTTGATGGCGTTGGCGCTGATGTCGATGGGGCGGTAAGTAAAATTAGCCCCCGCCTCGATGAAATGATCGATGAGGTACTGGGTCTTGCTCCCGTCTCCCGCACCGAGTTCTATCAGGTCGAAAGGCCGGTTGCCGATGGCTTCTAGTAGCGCCGGGCCGCAGGTCTGGTAAATTTCCCGTTCGCTGTCCGTCAGGTAGTACTCCGGCATGGCCATAATGGCCTGGAAAAGCTTATCCCCGTTGGCGTCGTAGAACCATTTGCTGGAAAGATGACGGGGGCGGGTGCTGAGGCCTTGGTTGATCTCTTCAGCGAAAGTGGAGGTGGCAGTAGTAGTCATGTTGTTCTTTTGGGGCTGTTGGCCTATTGAGAGACGTCTTTCGCCAGGCGGATGCCGGTAAATTGCCAGCGCTTGTCAGTTGGAAAAAAATTGCGGTAAGTCAGCCGAATATGGCTCTGGGGCGTGGCGCAGCTACCGCCGCGCAGCACCATCTGGTTGACCATGAATTTGCCGTTGTACTCGCCCAATGCGCCTTCCGGCCGGGGATAACGAGGGTAGGGAAGGTAGGCGGAGTTGGTCCACTCCCAGGCCTGGCCCAAAAGTTGAAACGCTCCAGCGCCACAGGATGTCGGATGGAATTGCCGACCATGCTGCCAGTTTTGGTTAGGCTTAATGGCCGGTTCCAGTTGGCGACAGGCGACTTCCCATTCGAACTCCGTAGCCAAGCGCGCATTGGCCCAACGCGCGTAGGCGTCCGCCTCGTACCAGCTGATGTGAGTGACGGGTGTATTAAGATTAACGGGCTGCAAGCCACCGCGCAGATCGTAATGCATCCATGTACCGTCTTCGTTCTTGTTCCAATATAGCGGTGCTTTAACCTCCAACTGTCGGGCCCATTCTATACCTTCCATCTGCCACAATTCGAAGCGATCATATCCACCATCGTTCATGAAGGCGAGGTATTCACCATTCAACACAAGCTGGTTGGCCAACTGGAAATCTTCAAGGTGAATTTGATGTACGCTTAGTTCATTGTCCCAGCAAAAACTGTCCTCCTGATGACCAATAGTATGGAGACCGCCAACGATGTTGACGAACGCCATCTTATTTATGGGCGTCCAGCTCTTTTGGCGCTCACTCCTGGTCGGTAGTCCCGGGATGTCACGGTTTAAATCAGTTTCGATGTACGCCGGATACAACGGATTAGTCCCCAGTATATATTTAATGTCCGTCACCAGCAGTTCCTGATGCTGCTGCTCATGGTGCAGCCCAAGCTCCACCAGTTCTTTGATCTTGGCCAATTCAGGGTGAGCACTTGTCAGCAAGGCCTGGATAGCAGTATCCACATGTTCCCGATAAGCCAAGACAACGGACAGCTCCGGCCGCGTCATATTCCCCCGGCTGGACCGCAGAATACGCGGCCCCTGGCTTTCGTAGTAGCTGTTGAAAAACCAATTGAGCTTTACATTGAACAGTTCGTAGCCCGGGGAGTACTCCGCCAGAATGAAGTTCTCGAAGAACCAGGTCATGTGCCCCAAGTGCCACTTGGGTGGGCTTACATCGGGATGTGGCTGCACAACGTAGTCTTCGGGCTGCAGCGGCTCACAGAGGGCTACGGATTGACGGCGAACGCAGGTGTAGTGTTCAGTTATTAACATTCAGGGTTTAGTCTTCAGGTTACGGGGATCAGTGTTGAGTGTTCAGGCCTTAGGGTTCAGTATGCAACACGTAGAAATCAAAACGCAGCAACTTGTACTGCTTGTCTGGTTCCTGAATACGGAATGCTAAAACCTGACTTACTAAGAAGCTTCCCGAACCGTGACACCTTTCCAGAAGGCTAACCGGCCACGAATCTGCTCTGCCTTGGGGTAAGGGTCGGCATAGGACCAAACGGCATCGGGGTTCTGTTTTCCGTCAACGGTAAGGTGTTGGTAGCTGCAATCGCCTTTCCAGCCGCAGAAGCTGGTGGTTTCGCTATCGGAGAGCAGCTTTGGGTCAATACTGTCGGAAGGGAAGTAATGGTTGCCTTCTACGACTACGGTGTCGTCACTTTCGGCGATTACTTGGTTATTCCAGATGGCCTGCATCATGTGCGTTTCTAGTTTTGGTCAAAGAAGTAACACGGAGGGACGAAGGTGGTTGTCCCTTCTGGGTGTCGTCGACCGGTCAATTGGGTCCAAAAGCTTGTCAGTGTGGTTCAGCCCTGCTCTTTAGTCCTGTTTTTGTACCTGCGGCCGCGCCACCTTATCTTGCCCCAAATTCAGCACATGGACCCGAAAGTTGTTATTCCTATTACCATGGCGATGCTTTTCATCGTGCTCCCCCTGATCTTTGCGGTATGGCTAATCATTTCTCAGGCAAGGAACCGTAAGGTAACCCAGCGTATTCTCTCCGATCCTGACCTGCTCCGGCTGATCCATAACGAGCCGGACCAACTGGTCTCTCCACATATATTACGCGATAAAACCGGAATGACACTGAATCAATCCCGCCATCGCCTCAGCGGACTCTATATGTATGGCCTGCTCAATAAAAGTGTGAGCAACGGCACCCGCGCTTACTACAGCCTGAAAGAACCTCTGGAAGAAACGCCCGACCTAAACCTTTCGCCCGACCCATCTCTGACGGTGGAAGATTTGTTGAAAAATTTTGAACACTACAACTATCGGGTGTCGGCGCAGGACCTGCTCCTGGCCACCGGCTTACCGCTGGGCGTGATCAAAAGGGAAATGAAGCACTTTAAGAAGCAAGGCATCATCCAACACATGCGCGGAATGGCCCCGCAAGGGTTCGTTAGCAACCGCTTTTTTATTTTGCAAGAACCCTATCGGAGTAATCCGGAACAATTCCGGGCCAGGGCCAGCACCCTCGACCTGGAGTTGAAAGAAATTCTGTTGAACGAAAATCTGATCGTTTAAGGCACCATTTTATATAAGCGTTTGTTAAAAAATATTCCCTCTTATGGAAAAGGACATGATTACCCTGACAGTGATTGCTACCATAGTACTTTTAGCGCTCACGTTTCTGATAGTGGCCATCGTCAAACAAAGAGAAACGAATCGACTAACCCAGCGGATGCTGGGTGATCGCGATCTGCTGCGGATGATCGACACCGAACCCGACCAGCTGCTGTCTCCGCATCAATTACGCGATAAAACAGACTTGACCTTGACGGAGGCACGGGCCCGACTAACCAGCCTGCACTCGTTCGGGGTACTACGCGTGAATGGAAATCGAAGGGGGCGCCATTTTTTTGGATTGAATAGGGGGCTCGTCGAAGCTCCGGACCTGAACCTGTCTCCTGAGCCGTTTTTGACCGTCGAAGACCTGCTGAATATTTTTGCCACCTATGATTACCGAGTAACACCACAGGAGCTCATCATGTCTACAGGACTTCCGCTCGCCATCATTAAGCGGGAAATGAAGTATTTCGAAAACCAAAAGATCGTGCAGCGCTTGCAACGGATGGATGCTAACGGGATGACGGTACATCGTTTTTACGTGTTACAGGATCCTTACCGGTCAGACCCCGATCGATTCCGGGTGCAGGCCGATAAGCTGGACCTGGAAATGCGGGAAATTTTGCTGAATGATAACCTTATCGTTTAGCCGATTTAATTCATAGTTCACTTATTCTGTTAGTTACTCATTTTTGGCGCGGCCGCAGGTGCAAAATTGAGGTTAAGGGCAAAAAAAAACTAAGGTAAGTTCTGTTGTCCACCAATAGTCCAACAGCTCCAACTACCCCAATTTTGCCAAAAAATCCGCCTCCGTCATCACCGTCACGGTGTCGATGGCTTGCGCTTTCTTCAGCTTGGAACCGGGCTTTTCTCCCACCACCAGAATGTCTAGCTTACTGCTGACGGCCGATACGATGCGGGCACCGGCAGCTTTAGCTTTTTCCTGTGCTTCCTTCCGACTCATCTGTTGCAACGATCCGGTAAAGAGCATCGCTTTGCCAACGAACGGGCCTTCCGTTACCTCCGCTGCCGGCCGGTCTTCGTCCGTCGCTCGGACGTTTACGCCCAGCTCCTCCAACTCGCGGATCATGGCTACGTTGGCCGGATTGCTGAACCATTCGGTGACGTTCTTAGCCACCGTCGGCCCGATGTCCTTGATGTTGGTAAATTGTTCCTCCGTCCATTCGGTCAGGTCAAGGGCGTGTTCGATGTTCTGGGCCACCAGCTGGGTGGCTTTCTTACCGAAGTGATGGATGCTGAAGCCGTAGAGGAAGCGCCAGAGCGGTTGCTTTTTGGCCTTCTCAATGGCCGCCTCCAGGTTATTGGCGGACTTATTGCCGAAGCCTTCCAGCACGGAGATCCAGTCGTAGGGTAGGCGGTAAACATCCACGATGGTGTCCATCCAACCTTTGGCGTGGAACAGCTCGACGTAGCGTTTGCCCATGCCGTCAATGTCCATCGACGCTTTGGAAACGTGGAAGATGATACGGGCCAGGTCCTGCTTGCCACAAACACAGGTGGGGCAGCGCCAGGCGGCCTCTCCTTCTTCCCGGATCAGGGTAACGGGGGTATCGGTCGTGTTTATGGGGCAAACCGTGGGCCATTCGATGGGCACTTCGCTGCCGTCCCGCAGGTCTTCCATCGGTTTAACGATGTAGGGGATGACGTCGCCGGCGCGTTCGAGCAGGACTTTGTCGCCCAGCCGTAGGTCTTTGTCCCGGATAAAATCCTCGTTGTGTAGGCTGACGCTGGAGATCATTACGCCAGCCAGGGAGACCGGCGTAGTCTTCGCCACCGGGGTGATGGTGCCGATTTTTCCTACTTGATATTCCACTTTTTCGAGGGTCGTCGTCGCCTGCTTCGCCGCAAACTTGTAGGCGATCGCCCACCGCGGATGGTGGCTGGTATAACCGGCGCGTTCCTGTAGCGCGAGGTCATCTACCTTGACGACCATCCCGTCGATCTCGTAAGCATATTCTTCCCGTTCTTCCTGCCATTTTGCGCAGAAGTCGGCCACCCCGCTGATGTCCTTTGTGCTGGTTCGTTCAAAGCCGGTCGCCGGAACTTTGAAGCCGAGCTCCGTCAGTACGTCCATGGCTTTAGTATGGGTGCCGAGGGCCTGGACGGCGTCGTTCCCATCGGCATCCACGCCGAAGCCGAAGCTGTAAATGAACGCCTCCAGGTTGCGGTCAGCAACCTCTTTGGGGCTTTTCATCCGCATGCCACCGGTGGCGGTGTTGCGGGGGTTGGCGAAGAGCGTCAAACCGTCCTTCTCACGTTGGGCGTTCATGCCTTCGAAGCGGTCTTTTCGAATGATGACTTCGCCGCGGACCTCTACCTTGTGCAGGCCATACTTGCTGAACTCGGCAGAGAGGGGGATGGAACGGATCACTCTGGCGTTGTGCGTCATGTCTTCTCCCATTACGCCGTTGCCCCGGGTGGCAGCGCGTACCAGTTGGTCGTTTTCGTAAACGAGTACGATGGTGCCACCGTCGTACTTTGGTTCTACCGCATAGGCGACTGGCGAGGTCTCCTCCATGTTCAGCATTCGTTTTACCTGCTTATCGAATTCCCCCAGGTCTTCGGCGTTATAGCTGTTGCTGAGGGATAGCATGGGGACTAGGTGGGGAACGCTGACGGAGTCGCCCGTCAGGTCGGAGCCGACGCGTTGCGTCGGGCTGTCGGTCGTCACCAGGCCAGGGTCGGTGGCTTCGAGGGCTTCGAGTTGTTTGTAGAGGGTATCGTACTCAAAATCACTGAGCACGGGGTCATCCTGTACATAGTAGCGCCACTCGTGGTAGCGGAGGAGGTCGCGCAGTTCTGCGGCCTGCTCCTGCGGAGCGGCGGTGACTTCGTTGGCTAAGTAGGCTTTGGAGCGGACGTAATGTTCGGCGGGGGTTGGCATGGGGCGAAGGTAGGGAGGACTAAGGTTTTCTCTCCCTGGGGAGAAAACAAAGTGACGGATTATTTTCGACACCTTGCTTTCGAATAGCTTCTATGTGATAGCTTGCCAAGAAATAATCAATTTACGGGGGTGGGGTCAAAACGTGGTAGTACCTTGTCGTCTTTATGAATTCCTGGCGTGAAAAGATGGATGATGCTGAATATTTGCTTAGATGTTTTACTAACCGAGAAGAGCCAAAACTGGTTTTCAGAGAAGGTGCGTCAAATAAGTGAGGGAGCGAAGGATAGCCAGTTCTACCTAGCCTTTAGTTCTGTACCTCGACGGACTTCGAAAGGGGAACTCTCGCTTAATGAAGAGCAATTACGAAAATTGCGAGCAATACAACCAGCCTTTAACCCATCTACTTGGACCATTGATGAGTTGTGTCGTGTCACGCTAATGACCTGCCTGCCATCGGATTCAAATCAGGCGATTTTGGAGAAGCTTTTCAATACGGCCGATATGCGGGAGTCTGTTGCCTTGTACAAAGGGCTTAGCTTTTTGAAGAATGCGGAAGATTTCAAACTACGTGCTATTGACGGCTTAAGGACCAATATTACCCCCGTTTTTGATGCGATTGCTATGGATAACCCCTTTGCGTCAAATTATTTTGAAGAACCAGCCTGGAATCAAATGGTATTGAAAGCCATTTTTATGGAACGGCCTATCTATCGTATTTACGGTGTGGACCAAGGACGAAATAAAACGCTTGCACTAATACTTCAGGACTATGCACATGAACGCTGGTCGGCCCATCGCTCTGTCAGTCCTGAGCTGTGGCGCAATGTCTCGGGGTATGTGGATGATGCCTTGTCCGAAGATTTGGAAAGAATAATGAGGGAGGGCACTCCACTTGAACGGTTTGCGGCAGCAAAAGTACTTGCTGCGTGTGATTTGGGAGAAGGAAAGGCTGCTCTGGAGCGTGCGGAGATTGAAGCCGCTAATCTCCCGAGTTGGGAGGAAATTGGCGCGTCTTATGAAGGACAAAGAACCATCTGATAACAATAATAAAATCTAGTAGTAATGAATTTCATTGATCCCCATGTTCACATGATATCCCGGACGACCGATGATTATGAAGCGATGAGAAAAGCTGGAGTGGTTGCCGTTATTGAACCTGCATTTTGGACAGGGCAACCGCGGACCGAGGCAGGAACGTTTAAAGATTACTTTAGCAGCATTCTGGGCTGGGAACGCTTTCGTGCTAGCCAATTTGGCATAAAGCATTACTGTACAATCGGCTTGAACTCCAAAGAATCTAATAACGAAGCATTGGCTGAGGAGGTGATGGAATTGTTGCCTTTGTTTGCCGCAAAAGAAGGGGTGGTTGCAATCGGTGAAATAGGTTACGACGACCAAACTGCTGCAGAGGACAAGTATTTTCGGCTACAAATAGAGTTGGCGAAAGAAATAGACTTTCCTATCATGATTCACACACCTCATCGGGATAAAAAAAGAGGGACCTATCGTAGCATGGCAGTGCTTGAAGAACACGGAATGGACCCAACAATGGTCGTCATTGATCATAATAATGAAGAAACGGTCCGAGAAGTACTTGACCGGGGCTATTGGGCAGCGTTTACCATCTACCCAAACACTAAAATGGGTAATGAGCGAATGGTGGAAATTGTTAAAGAATACGGACCGGACCGCATCATCGTCAATAGTGCCGCTGATTGGGGAGTAAGCGATCCGTTAGCAGTACCTAAGACTGCCGCCTTGATGCTGGAAAGGGGGCTGAGCGAAGAGGTTGTCCATCAAACGTGCTACCAAAACGCTCTGACCGTGTATGGGAAAAACGGGGAGATGGTTGAAACTGACTGGATTGACGGATTTGAAGTGGACCAAAATTCACTTTTTGAGGGTAATCGCGTCCTGAGGGGGCAGGAGGCTAAGGCCGGCAGCTCAAAAAACATTATTACCAACTAAGAAAGAAAGTATGCGCATTAAAGACTTCTTGATGTTTGCGCGCCCGGCAAATGTAGTGACCGCCATCGCTGATATTCTCGCTGGCGCTGCTATCGCTGGCGCGTTTTCAGGAATCGCTTGGCCCGATTATGGACCACTAAGCCTCCTCGTCTTAGCTACTTCCGGGCTTTATGCAGGAGGCATCGTGTTCAATGATGTCTTTGATCTGGAAACGGACCGGGTTGAACGCCCTGAACGTATTCTCCCAAGTGGTAAAATTGGACTTACTACAGCGTATATTTTTGGCGGGAGCCTTTTACTTTTGGGTGTTATTGCCGCGAGTCTTGTGTCTTTACTCAGCGGTTCAATAGCTCTTTTGGTTGCTCTTCTTGCCTTATGCTACGATAAGTTTGGCAAGCACTTTCAGGCACTTGGACCAATTAATATGGGCTTGTGTCGGGCGGGGAATCTGTTGCTGGGCATTAGCCTGTCTCCGGTTGCGTTAGCGGCTCACTGGTGGGTAGGTATAATACCTGTTTTGTTCATTGCAGCAGTTACGTTGACCAGCCAGAAAGAAGCCGTCGGCAACAACAAAATGTCAATATTTTTTGCGCTTAGCTTAGATGGTGTTATTCTTTCACTGCTCATTGGCTTTAGCCTGTTTGAAGACTATAGCCTGCTTGCCTCTCTTCCTTTTATCGCTATCTGGTTTTTGATGAATGTGGTAGCCAAAATTCGGGCCATTCGCCAAAACACCCCTTCCAATATTCAGATGGCTGTCAAAATGGGCGTTATCTCCCTCATTTCCCTGGATGCTAGCCTCGCAGCTGGTTTTTCCGGCTCTTTTCTAATAGGTTTGCTGGTGCTTTTACTACTGCCCTGCTCTTTGTTCCTGGCCAGGCGCTTTGCGGTAACCTAGAGGCGCAAAAAACAAACATGATAAGAACGATCACTCAGTCATTCAGCCTATCGAATACTTACCGAATACGCTTTACAGCATCTCTTTTTAGTGTTGCAAATCCCCTGCTTGCTGAAGTATTGGAGTTGGCGAGTACCCGACGACCAGCTAAAGTTGTGATTGTCCTGGATGACGGCGTACTAAACCATCATCCACAACTAGAAAGCGACATTAGGGACCTTTTTAAGTTGCATCGCGAAACGATGACTTTATGTGCTCCCCCTCTAATTGTAGTGGGCGGGGAAACTTCGAAAAACTCATTAAGGGAGGTTGAAAAAGTATTGAGTCTTATCAATGATGCAAAAGTTGATCGGCATGCTTTTATCATCGCCATTGGCGGTGGTGCGGTGTTGGATATGGCTGGCTTTGCGGCCTCCATCGGCCATCGGGGTATTGGCATTGTCCGCGTTCCAACGACGGTACTGTCACAGAATGACTCAGGGGTAGGCGTGAAAAATAGCATTAACTTTTTTGGCAAAAAGAACTTCTTAGGAACCTTCGCACCACCAATTGCGGTGATCAATGACGTAAACTTTTTGTACACCCTTGATGATCGGCACTGGCGTGCTGGAGTTTCTGAGGCTATTAAAGTGGCGCTGATAAAAGATCGCCATTTTTTTGAGTGGATTGAAGAGAATGCTCCTCGATTAGCCAACCGGGACATGGAGGCGATGCAGTATCTGATCCATCGCTGCGCAGAAATGCATACTGATCATATCGGCCAGGGAGGAGACCCTTTTGAAAAAGGTTCTTCTCGACCACTTGACTTTGGCCACTGGGCGGCCCATAAACTAGAGCAATTGACGGATTTTGAGGTGCTACATGGTGAAGCGGTCGCTATTGGCATCTGCCTGGATGTTGTTTATTCTTACCAGCGTAAATTAATTGAAGAAGAGGTGGTGAGTAGGGTCATCAACTGCTTTCAAACCCTGGGCTTTGCTACTTACCATGAAGCGCTAGCCACCTCGTCAACTGACGTAGGGATGAATCCTGAATTACTCAAGGGTATGGAAGAGTTCCGAGAACATTTGGGGGGTGAGTTAACCATCATGCTGCTGGAGGGTGTTGGTCAGGGAACAGAACA
Organism: Neolewinella sp.; assembly: GCA_047626445.1. Classification (GTDB taxonomy): domain Bacteria; phylum Bacteroidota; class Bacteroidia; order Chitinophagales; family Saprospiraceae; genus Neolewinella. The sequence continues at coordinate 9,150 of JBLHRW010000043.1, read as the reverse complement.
TCATGAAATGCACGTACCGTCTCTTGACAAGGCGGTTGCCTACCTCCAGGCTTCTGCACAATAGATGGTGCCTGACTAAGGGCCGTGAAATAAAAAAATACGTTTTCTTTAATTCTCGTCCCTAAGAACTTCTAATTATGCAAATAAACGACGCTGCCCACCTAGGATACTGCACTAATATTCATGCAGGTGAAACCTGGCCTGATACGCTACAAAGTCTTAAGGAATACTGCATTCCACTGAAGGAAAAACTCAGCCCTGACCGCCCGTTTGGCATTGGCCTGCGCTTATCGAACGAAAGCAGCGAAGAACTCGCTCGGCCTGAAGTCTTAACGGCGTTTCACGATTGGTTAAGGGAGCAAAACCTCTACGTATTTACCATCAATGGATTCCCTTACGGTGCTTTTCATGACCAGGTGGTAAAAGATAAGGTACACCACCCCGATTGGACCACCCCTGAGCGCCTATCGTACAGTAAACGCTTGTTTGACATCCTGGCGGTCATATTGCCCGAAGGGTTAGATGGTGGAGTGTCTACCTCTCCGATCTCTTATAAATTTTGGCATAAAGATGCGGCTGCCTTAGATCAGGCCAAATCAACTGCTTGTCAGCAAATGATGGATTTGGTGGCCCACTTGGTTGCCATAAAGCAAAAATTTAATAAATCTCTTCACTTAGATATCGAACCAGAACCAGACGGAATTCTGGAAGATAGCCGAGGGTTCATAGAATTTTATCAGAACTACCTTCTGGACAAAGGCGCAGAAAGCCTGGCGCTGCAGCTGGCGTGCAATAAAGAAATGGCACGGGGCTTTATTCGGGAACATATCCAACTATGCTACGATGTCTGTCACTTCGCGGTGGGTTTCGAGTCTCCGAAGAAAGTTATTGACGATGTTCTAAAGGCCGGAATAGGTATTGGGAAAATACAGATTAGTGCAGCGTTGAAGGCGATGTTACCTCCGGACAACTCCATTCGAGAACGGATCAAAAAGGAATTAAGCCCTTTTAATGAGTCTACCTATCTTCATCAAGTGAGTATGAAGGCCACAGATGGTACCATTAGTTACTTCCCTGATTTGCAGGATGGCCTAGAACACATCGGAAATAAAGACTTTCAAGAACTAAGAACACATTTTCATGTGCCTCTTTTTGTTGAAGAATTCGGCTTGTTACAGGCCACAAGGCAAGACATTGTTGAAACTTTAGCAATATGGGGAAAGGTGGCTTTTACCAACCACCTTGAAATAGAAACTTATACCTGGGAAGTATTGCCCGACGCGCTGAAATCAAACTTGCAGGACTCGATTGAGCGCGAATTACGGTGGGTAATCGAGACCATTAAAACAAGTGAAAAATGAAGGCGACCGCAGTGATCAATGTCGTAGGCCTGAGCAGCGCGTTGCTTGGAAATAATATGCCTAAGCTAAAAGCCTGGATGGCACAAAACACGCACCTGGCGACTATTAAGCCTGTACTACCGGCTGTAACCTGTACTGCTCAGTCCACTTACCTGACCGGGAAGCCTCCGGCTGAACATGGTGTTGTGGCGAATGGCTGGTATTTCCGGGAAGAATGTGAAGTCAAATTCTGGCGACAGTCTAATAAACTGGTACAGGCGCCTAAAATATGGGATCGTGCGCGGGAGATTGACCCAGAGTTTACCTGCGCCAACATGTTTTGGTGGTACAATATGTACTCTACGGCGGATTTTACGGTTACTCCACGCCCGCAATACTTGGCGGATGGCCGGAAAATGCCAGACTGTTACGCGCAACCGGCTTCTCTGCGTGATGAGTTGCAAGCGGAATTAGGCACTTTCCCTTTGTTTAACTTTTGGGGCCCTAACACCACCATTAAATCCAGCCAATGGATCGCCGATGCGTCCAAAATAGTTTACGATAAATATGAGCCTACCCTTACGCTAATATATTTGCCACACTTGGATTATTGCCTACAGAAATACGATCATGCTTCTCCGGAAGTAACTAAAGATTTGCGAGATGTTGACGAATTATGCTTTGACCTGATTCAGTTTTTTGAATCACGCGGAGTACAACCCATCATTCTTTCTGGCTATGGTGTAAGTCCCGTTTCCAGGCCTGTTCATTTAAACAGGGTATTGCGTGAAGCGGGCTTGCTTAAAGTCCGCGTTGAACGCGGGCTGGAATTACTGGATGCCGGCGTAAGTGATGCATTTGCTGTAGCTGATCACCAAATTGCACACGTTTATGTTAACAATCCCGAGTTGTTAAACCAGGTGAAACGCCTGCTGGAAAACGTTGAGGGTGTTGAAGCCGTCCTTGACGCTGAAGGTAAGCAATTACACCAAATTAACCATCCCCGTGCGGGGGAGTTGGTCGTTATTGCGGAGGCGACAAGCTGGTTTACTTATTACTACTGGATGGACGATGAACGGGCACCAGACTTCGCCAGAAACGTTGATATTCACAGGAAACCGGGCTACGACCCGGCTGAAATGTTTATGGACCCGGAAAAGAAATTTATCTATCCACGAGTAGCCCTGAAAGTGCTTAAGAAAAAACTTGGGTTTCGGATGAATATGAACGTCATCCCGCTTAATGCTGATATGATTAAGGGGTCACATGGCCGAGTAGACGTGGCCAAAGAATACCGGCCGATATTGATCAGTAAAAAACCAGTCGCTGAAGCGTTGGACAGCACTAAGGTGTTTGATGTAATCCTTGAGCACATATTCCCTGGCAGAGAGCCGTAAAACAAGCAGCCTCAACAAGCATGGCAAGTTGAGGCTGATCGAAAGAAATAGAAGTGAACCTACGCTACAGCGTCATCACGTCCTTCTCCTTATTCTCGACGATGGTTTCTACCTTCTTATTGTAGCCGGTGACCCAGCCCTGGATCTCGTCTTCCTTGCGCTTGCCGGCGTCTTCGGGGAAGCCGTTCTTGACTTCGTCCTTGACGGCCTTCATGGCGTCTTGGCGGGCGTTGCGGATGGAGATCTTGGCAGTTTCGCCTTCGACTTTGACCTGCTTGGCGAGTTGCTGCCGGCGTTCGGTCGTCAGTGGTGGGATGTTGATGCGGATCATTTCCCCGTCATTCATGGGCGTAACGCCCAAATTAGCTTCGAAGATGGCGCGCTCGATGTCACCCATCGCCGATTTGTCAAAGGGCTTGATGGTAAGCGTGCGGGCATCGGCAGTACCGATACTAGCTACTTGTTGAATCGGCGTCTTGGCCCCGTAGTAACTCACCAGCATTCCGTTGAGCATCGCCGGGCTGGCTGTGCCTGTTCGTATTTTGATTAATTCACGTTCGAGGTGCTCGATCGCTTCGTCCATCATCATCTTGGCTTCTTCTAGCTGTTCGCCTAGTAATTCGTCCATCTTTGGAGGTATTGTTGTTTGTTTAGTTGGTATCCGTGGTAGACCGAGAGAACATTGCTGTTGATTAACCCGGTTTTGCACCTGCGGCCGCGCCCAAAAAATCGGCGGACAATGGTAATAACGCAGGTACGCGCCAAAAATAGCAGATTTAATTGAATAAAGTTTCGATTACCTGCGACGCTGCGACTGCAGCACCAGCTAAATAAGGACCGAGACCACCAAAAATTATGGTGATGATGATGTAAATGCCGTAGGTGCCAGAGAACATGAGGTTGGTATTTTTAATCTGTTGTTTTTTGGACGAACAGCTTCGCCATCAAGTCACATCTGTTAGGCTGCCGGGGGGGCAAACCTGGCTCCAAATGAGTCATTTGGCGACGATAAGCGTTCCCTCCGGCAGCCTGCTAAGTTATTTATACGGCTTCTCTAAGTATATTATTTACGCACAAGTTTGCTCATGCCAAGATAGTGGTGAAGCACTTCCGGCAAGACAACACCGTCCTCTGTCTGGTTATTTTCCAACAAGGCTGCGATGATGCGCGGCAGGGCAAGGGCACTACCGTTGAGGGTGTGCGCCAGTTCGGTTCCTTTTTCTGCCCGGTACCGTAGCTTGAGGCGGTTACTCTGGAAGGTCTCGAAACAGCTGACACTACTAACTTCCAACCAGCGCTGCTGCGCAGCGCTCCATACTTCGAAGTCGAAGGTCATCGCGCTGGTGAAACCAAGGTCACCGCTACAGAGGCGTAGAATGCGGAAAGGCAGGCCCAGCTCGTCGAGCAAGCCGCCAACGTGGGCGACCATCTCATCCAGGATCGCGTAGCTTTGGTCAGGGTGGACCAGCTGGACGATTTCCACCTTGTCGAACTGGTGTACCCGGTTGAGGCCACGCACGTGGGCGCCATAGCTGCCGGCCTCCCGGCGGAAGCAGGGGGTATAGCCCGTCATCTTTATCGGGAAGTCGCTCTCGTCAAGGATGACGTCGCGGTAGAGGTTGGTCAGGGGCACTTCGGCCGTAGGAATGAGGTAAAAATTATCTTCCGTGCAGTGGTACATCTGCCCTTCCTTATCGGGCAGCTGCCCGGTGGCGCGAGCGCTGGCTTCGTTGACCAGCAATGGCGGCTGATACTCCGTGTAGCCAGCTGCTGTATTCCGGTCCAGAAAGTAGTTGACCAGGCCCCGGGCCAGTCGGGCACCCTGGCCGGTGAAGACGGGGAAACCGGCGCCGGTGGTCTTTACCCCCAGCTCCAGGTCGAAAATACCGTACTCGTCCGCCAGCTCCCAGTGGGGCTTTGCGCCAGCGGGAAGGGTGGGGAGTTCGCCGGTAAAGGGCTTGAATATTTCATTGTCCTCTTCCGTTACGCCGGCGGGTACCAGCTCGTGCGGCACATTGGGCAGGCTTAGTAAGGCCTCTTCTAGTTGGACTTTTACGGCCTTCAGCTCTTCTTCACCAGTGGCCGCCTCGTCTTTGATGGCGTTGACTTTCTCCCGCATGGCATTGCCCTCTTCGCGTTTCCCCGCTTTCATGAGCGCACCGATTGCACCACTCAGTTTATTGCGTTCGGCCAACAGACCGTCAGTACTGGTTTGCAAAGCTTTGCGCTGGTCGTCGAGCGCTATAATCTGGTCAACGGTAGCTTCCGCGTTGGCTACCTGGCGCTTGGCGAGGCCGGCGATGACACGGTCTTTTTCGTTGCGGAGAGTGTGGAGGAGTAACATATCTTATTAGACTTTTAGACTTTATAGGGCGTTTGCTTGGCCGGTGCCAGACTAACGTGGGCGCGGACGCCGGTGCAGAGAACGTTGAAGAAGAGCAAGCCTTCGGCGCGCGGCTCCCTGCGGGAAGTAACGGTAGATAAGGTGCAAATAGTTGCTGCCTTCCATAAGTTGCCAGCAAAGGTAACAGTATAAGGTATAAGGTTTCAGACCTCTCGGCCATTACGTATGTCTTTTTGGAGGATTAATTTACCCGGAGCGCCTCACTCGGATACTAAAGTGTCGAATTCTTCCGTCACTCGATATCGCGACATCAACCCTACCGGTTGAGTCATGGGACTTTCGCTTTTACCTTCACTACACAAGTGCAGTACACTTTTTTTCGCTACTTTAAAATAAAAACCTTACTTTTGTTCCGTTCGCAAATCTGCGGGCCTGATCAACCAGCCAACTTTTCTGTGGCTAATCTGATCAACTTCTTCATAAGTTGCCATTTTACTGGAGGTCCTAACACACCTTAATATTGCTTTCCTTTTCTGGGAGCAACATAACCTTCAAAGTATACCGGCAATATCCCCTACCAGCGCACAATTGAACTTCTGCGCACCAATTTCCCCCCATTCACCTTCTATAGTACCAAATATTAATGTTAAGCATAGCGCAATTAAAGGCCATGCTGGTCCCTGAACTAAAGGACCTGGCCGAAAAAATGGGGCTCAAATCCTATTTGAAACTAAAGAAGCAGGATCTTATCCTAGCCATTCTCGATTACCAGGCCGTGCAGGGCACTTCTTCTGCCGCCGAGCCTCCTGCAGCATCGGACACCGACCGTGTACCTAACCGCAGGGCTGCGGCCCTGGCTGCCGCCGCTAAGCGCGGTGGCGACGACGACGGTAAAGACGAAAAGCCGAAGGCTCGCTCCACGCGTGGCCGTGGCAAAGCCACTGATAAAGACAAGGACGAAAAGCCCGCCCGCGGTCGCCGTACTCCTCGTACCACCAAGGAAGAAAGCACCGACGACGAAAAGCCAACCCGTGGCCGCCGTACCCCTCGGGCAGCGAAAGAGGAAGATGGCGGAGACGAAAAACCCACCCGTGGACGTCGTACCGCACGGAGTGCCGATAAGGATCAGGAAGAAAAGCCTACCCGTGGCCGCCGTACCACCCGCGACGATAACGACGCTGAGTCCGATAAGACAGAGGACACCAGCCGTGGCCGTGGCCGGAACAGCAAACCGGAAGGAGACAATGAGGAGGACACCAGCCGCTCCCGTGGCCGTGGACGCAACAGTAACCCGGAAGGAGACAACGAGGAGGACAACAGCCGTGGACGTGGACGTGGACGCAACAGTAACCCGGAAGGAGACAACGAGGAGGACAACAGCCGTGGACGTGGACGTGGACGCAACCAGGAAGGAGACAACGAGGAGGACAACGATCGCGGTCGTGGTCGCCGACAGCTCCGTTCTGACAACAGCGATGATGCAGGAACCGGCCGTGGCCGTATCCGTGGCCCCCGCGAAGACCAAGATCAATCTTCTGATGATCAGCAAGAGTTTGCCCGTGGCCGTGGCCGGACCGGCGATGCTAACCAACCTCTGGAGCGTTACGAGCGCCGTCGGTACGACGATGAACGTGGCCCCCGGACGCGTGGCGGAGACCGCCAGGTATCCCAAAACCGTGGTGGCGACGACCGTAATCAAAGCACCGACCGTAATCAGAGCAACGAACGCAGCCAAAACACCGAACGCGGCCAAAATACCGAACGCGGCCAAAATACCGAACGCGGTAACCGTGGCAACGAGCGTAGCCAAAGCAACGACCGTGGCAACCGCCAGCCACGTACGCCGGAGTTTAAACTCGACGGCCTCGTATCTTCTTCCGGTATCCTGGAGATGATGCCCGACGGTTACGGATTCCTTCGCTCTCCGGACTACAACTACCTGACCAGCCCGGACGACGTTTACGTCAGCCCACAGCAGGTTAAGCAGTTTGGCCTACGGACGGGAGATACCGTCAAAGGACCAGTTAAGCCACCGAAGGAAGGCGAAAAGTATTTCGCACTCCTCGAAGTGGACCTCATCAACGGTGTGGAGCCGGCACGGATGCGCGACCGTGTACCCTTCGAGTACCTCACCGCACAGTTCCCGACCGAGAAGTTTACCCTCAGCGGGCGTGCCGACGGTAAGGACTACGGCATGCGCCTCATCGACCTCTTTACCCCCATCGGTAAAGGACAGCGTGGCCTCATCGTCTCCCAGCCAAAATCCGGTAAGACCTTCCTGCTCAAGGACGTCGCCAACGCCATCGCCAAGAATCACCCAGACACCTACCTCATCGTGCTGCTCGTAGATGAGCGCCCCGAGGAAGTAACGGACATGAAGCGCAGCGTACAGGCCGAGGTCATCAGCTCCACCTTCGATGAGCCGGCCGAAAACCACGTCCGCGTTGCCAACGTAGTACTGGAAAAGGCCAAGCGTATGGTCGAGTCTGGCCACGACGTTTGTATCCTCCTGGATTCTATCACCCGCCTGGCGCGGGCCTACAACACCGTTCAGCCGAGCAGTGGTAAGGTCCTCTCCGGTGGTGTCGAAGCTAACGCCCTCCAAAAGCCGAAGAAGTTCTTCGGTGCTGCCCGTAATATCGACGGTGGCGGCTCTCTGACGATCCTGGCTACGGCCCTGATCGACACCGGTTCCAAAATGGACCAGGTCATCTTTGAAGAATTCAAGGGTACCGGTAACATGGAACTCCAGCTCGATCGCTTCCTCGCTAACAAGCGGATGTACCCAAGTATCGACTTCACCAAGTCAAGCACCCGCCGCGACGACCTCCTGCTCGACCGCGAAGTGCTCCAGCGCATGTTCGTTCTCCGCAACCACCTGGCCGATATGAAGCCGGAAGAAGCCTTCCTGTTCCTGATGCGCCATATGAAGAGCACCAACTCTAACGATGAATTCATCACCTCGATGAACTCTTAAAGCGCTCGCGATGCCTATTGGTTGGCAGGCTCGCTTCGCTTGTCCGACAACCAACAAGCGTCACTCACCGTTACTGGAAAAAATATCCCCGAATCGACTGTTGTTGGTTCGGGGATTTTTTGAGGAGTATGTTTAGCTTAGTCGAACCTGCCTTGACTTGACGAGTTCAACCAATAGACCAATAGACCAATCATGACTACCGTACTAAGTTTCACCTTCAACCCCGTCTCCGAAAACACCTTCCTCGTTTTCGATAACGAGACTCGGGAAGCCATCATCTTCGACCCCGGCTGTTTCACGCCGGCGGAGGAGCACGAACTTGTTGATGCCATCGAAACCCGGCAACTAAAGCCGGTAAAATTGATCAACACCCACTGCCACTTCGACCACGTCTTCGGCAATGCTTTCATTAAGCAGAAGTATGGCCTTGAGCTGGGAGTCCACGAACTGGAAGCCCCCATTCTGGAAATGGCACCGGTGGTGGTAAATATGTACGGTCTCCCGCCCATGACGCCCTCCCCGCCAGCAGATTACTTCATCGCAGAGGGAGAGGTCGTTACGCTGGGCGAAAACACGTTCAAGGTCCTCTTCTGCCCTGGTCATTCGCCGGGGAGTATCTGTTTCTACAACGAAGCGGATGGCTACGTTATCGCCGGCGACGTCCTTTTCGATGGCTCCATCGGCCGGACGGACCTGCCCGGCGGCGATCACCAAACCCTGATCGGGTCGATACTGACCAAGCTGATGCCGCTACCTGATGCTACCAAGGTATACCCAGGGCACGGCGGTCCGACGACGATTGGGAAGGAACGGGGAAGTAACCCGTTTTTAACTTAGGGACGCCGGATAAATAACTTACTGGTTTTTGACCTGACGCTTTTGTTCTTACCGAATTTACAAATCCTTTGCATAGCCTCAGTTACGGAAATGATTTTTAAATTTGGTGAGGGTAAAATAAGGCGCTCAAAAGGCGTAAGTTATTTATACGGCGTCCCTTAATCCCTGGTTGCTGCCCCTGATGGCCGGTAAGAAACGCAAATTGTACTAGTGGTCTGTCAACATTAAATGTTGGGGTAATCTGCGATGCCTTTT
>JBLHRW010000042.1:0-20072 GCA_047626445.1 Neolewinella sp. | reverse complement strand
TCAACCTGCAACCTGCAACCTGCAACCTGCAACCTGCAACCTGCAACCTGCAACCTGCAACCTGCAACCTGCAACCTGCAACCTGCAACCTGCAACCTGCAACCTGCAACCTGCAACCTAGTTATCAACCAACTTAATAAACTCCTCCAGCTCCGCCAAATGCGCCTCAAACGCCCTACGCCCTTCCGGCGTAGCCCGATAACTGGTTCGCGGCTTATCGTCGATAAACTTCTTCTCGACTTCGATCTGGTTTTCCTTAACCAGTGCCTTGAGGTGGCTGGCCAGGCTGCCGTCGGTTAGCTTGAGGGCATCGCGGAGGGCGACGAAGTCGGCCCAGTCATTGACCATCAGGATGGCCATGATGCCCATCCGGCTGCGGTGGTTGAATAGTTTGTTCAGGCCGCCGATGGAGACCTTGGTAATGGTGGGAGCGTTTTTCATGTGAGGTCGTATTTGCGGTACATCCAGCTGCCGTAGGCAATGTGCAGCACCCCGAAGCCCAGGGCCCAGAAGTGCAGTCCGTAACCGATGAAGAAACAGGAGATGAGCCCCAGGGCGATCTCCAGGTAACCGAGGTAGCTGAGTTCTTCACGGGCGTAGCCACTGCCGTTGAGCAGGCTGAGGCCGTAGAAAATCAGCGTAGCGGGGCCAATGAAGCCGCCGTGTTCGTGGTAGATGAGGGCCAGGCAAAAGATGCCACCCACTGCCAGCGGGAAGAACAGGTGCCAGGCCAGCTGGTAAGTCTTTTTGTGGAAGAGCTCCTGGCCAAGGCTTTTAGCCCGGCGGACGGTAAAGAAGTAACCGCAGCTTACGGCGCCAAGGAATACACCTCCAGCAATCAGCACCAGGAAAGGAAAAGGAGAGATGCCCCAAGGGTGGTCGGTCATCCCCAGCGTCTTGCTAATGAAGATCAATTCGTGCCCGGCCGCCCACTGGTAAGCCACTACCAACGCACAGCCCGCCAGGGCAAAGAGCCCTGCGCCAACGCCCGACAAGCCACTCAGGCCCATAAAATAACGGGACCGCTCCATGAGCGCGCGAATCTCCCGTAGGTCGTTGATTGGATTTGCAATTGACTTTGACATAAAGTGCTTTGATATGCAAAGTTAGTGTACAGGAAACGAAAATGCAAGTTCAATTTTCCTATTTACGTTTCTACGGCTTTAGTGGTCTACTATATGATTAAGGGGAGGGCCGTACACTGAGGGAGTATCATTATCCGGACTAGAACGTGAATTGAAAAAGCTTCGCTTTTTTCTAGGTGTACAGCCCCTCGCCCTTGATTATCGGTAACAACCATCTTTATCTTCCCTTGCTTCCTTATTCCCTTCTCCGCACCAGCGTCCGCGCCCGAGAAACGCTTGTAGATAAACTCAATTAGGAAACACAAAGAAGGCAGGGGAAATTTACCCAGAACTGCCCTATCTTCCCCTAACCAAAAAGCCATAAATGAAACTTTCCTTTTCTTTTTTCCTCCTGCTCCCCATTCTCCTCACGGCACAATCCGCACTCTACTTCCCCGATGACCCAGCCTTAACTCCCGACGGTAAAACCATCGTCTTCGCCTACAACGGCGACCTTTGGCAAGTAGCCGCCACCGGAGGCGCGGCTGACCGACTCACCGCACTCGACGGCGCGGAAAGCCACCCCAGCGTTTCTCCCGACGGTAAAATGCTCGCCTTCACCTCCAGCCAATACGGAAACGACGACGTGTACGTGATGTCGCTGGCGGGCGGCCCGATCGAACAGCTGACCTTTCACCAAGCCGCCGACCAGGTAACTACTTGGAGCTGGGACAGTAAGGAAATATACTTCACTTCCGGCCGTTACAACGGGGGGACCACCTTCACCGTCGCCGCCGCCGGCGGCACCCCAAAGCGACTGGTAGGGCATTACTTCAACACCTTTCACAATGTGGCCCCCATTCCGGGATCCGACAGCTTCCTCTTCAACGAGAGTGGCGAAAGCAGTAGGTCCGTCAGCCGAAAAGGCTACAAAGGGCCCTATAATCCTGAGGTTAAACGCTGGAACACCAGCACGAAATCCGTTGATGTCCTGACCAACTGGGAAGGGAAGGACATGTGGCCAATGATCGATAAAAACGGAAAAACTTACTTTGCCTCAGATCGTGACAACGGGGAATACAACATCTATGCCCTGAGCACGGAAGGAAAAACGAAGCGCCTGACGAAGCACAAAACTTCCATTTTTGATCCGGCCATCAGCGCCGATGGCGCCACTATTGTTTACATCCGGGACTACCAACTGGAAACCGTCAACGTCGCCTCCGGCAAAACCTTGCGGGTACCCGTTAAGCTAAACGCCTTTGCCGGCCTGGCGAAGACCGAGGACTTCAGCACCGACGGTAAGGTCAGTTACTTCGATGTGGCCCGCGACGGTAAGAAACTGGCCATCGTCTCCCGCGGAGAGCTCTTTGTCTCCGATATCGAAGGCAAATTCGTACGCCAGATCCAGACCGGCCCCGAACGCGTGCTGGAGGTCAAATGGCTGAAGGATGGCAGAACCCTCCTCTTTACGCAGACCTACCAGGGGTACCAGAACCTCTGGACGGTTACGGCCGACGGCTCTGAAGAACCCGTCCGCCGTACCTCCGATACGCGCAACAACCGTAACCTGGAGATGAGCCATGACACCAGCCACGTCGCTTACCTGAGTGGCCGGGATGAGGTTCGGAAAATGGAGCTGAGTACTTTTACCGCTGAAAGGCTGGTCAATCAGGAGGTCTGGTTCAGAGGAGCGATTCCACGTTGGTCGCCCGACGATCGTTACATAATGTTTACCGGATTCATGGACTTCGAAGAAGACATCTTTCTGGTGGACACCAAAGAAGACAACCGGCTGATTAACCTCACGCAAACCGGCGTTGCAGAAAAAGACCCGGTCTGGTCGCCCGACGGTAAATACATCTTCTTCAGTTCTGCCCGTCACGTACCCAGCTTCCCCAAGGGTGGGGGAGACGTAAACCTATATCGCCTGCCCTTACAGGAATTTGACCGCCCCTTTCGGGCAGAAAAGTTCGACGAGCTCTTCGCCGAAGAGGATAAGAAAAAAGGCAAAGACAAAAAAGACTCCGTGGTGGTGGAGATCGACTTCACGGACATCATGGATCGGATCGAGCGGGTAGGTCCTTCCTTCGGATCTCAGCGAGGTGCCTTTGTGGTGGCGAAAGATGACCAGACCATCGTGATCTACGGTTCCAATCACGAAGGAACCGGCAACCTGTATAAAACGATCTACGAGCAGTTTGAAAACCCAAAAACCGAGCAAATTAAAGGCAAGGGCGTCGGCGGTGCTGCTGACTTGGTGGAAGTGAAAGGCAAGTACTACGTCGTAGGGGCGGGTAAAGTGCAGGTGATCAACTTAGGGCAGAACAAGTTTTCAGCCATTGAGGTGAAACACACTTTTCGACGCTCTTTGCAGCCCGAGTTCGCGCAGATGTACTACGAAACCTGGGCAAACATGGAGGAAAATTTCTACAATAGCGACTTCCACGGCGTTGACTGGCCGGCCATGCGAGACCGCTATGCTGCCTTCCTGCCCTACGTCACGAACCGCGCAGATCTTCGCCGAATGACCAATGATCTGCTGGGGGAGTTGAATACCTCACATGTCGGGTTCCGCTCCAGCGGTAAGGAGGAAAAGACCAAGCAAAGTTCACAAACGCTGGCCCTCGGCCTCACCTTCGCCAACGATAATCCGTACCAGGTTGAAGAGGTGTTGGCCGACGGTGCTGCCGATCGTAAAGATACCGACCTAAAGTCTGGAGACCGGATCGTTGCCATCGACGGAGAACGGGTGGAGGCCGTGAAAAACCGCGAATCCTACCTCACTCGGCCGAGCATCGACGGGGCGATACAGTTGACCGTCGATCGGGCTGGCACAGAACACGACGTATGGTTGCACCCACGGAATTACTCCAGCGAACGCACCAACCGTTACGACGGCTGGGTGGACGCTTGCCAGCAGCGAGTAGATGATAAGTCAGAGAAGAAAGTCGCCTACGTACACATGAAAAATATGGGCGGCGGCGAGCTCAATAACTTCTTGAATGAGATGGTCTCCGAAGGCTACCAGCGAGAGGCGCTTATCCTTGATTTACGCTGGAATACAGGCGGCAACGTGCACGATGATGTACTGCAGCTTCTCAGCCAGCGGCACTACCTCAACTGGCAATCCCGAGGTGGAAAGCCTGGGCGGCAACCTAATTTTACCCCCCAAAATAAGCCAATCATTTTACTCATCAACCAGAAAAGTTTGAGTGATGCGGAGATGACGGCCGCAGGTTTCAAGGAACTTGGCCTGGGAACTATTGTGGGTACGCCGACTTACCGCTGGATCATCTTTACCTCGGGCAAAGGCCTGGTCGACGGCTCCTTCTACCGGCTTCCCAGCTGGGGGTGTTACACCCTCGAAGGGGAGAACTTGGAGAAAACTGGCGTCGCTCCTGATGTCCGTATCGACAATACTTCCGCCGACCGCGAGGCTGGTCGGGATCCGCAGTTGGACCGGGCTATTGAGCTGGCTTTGGAAGGGCTAAAATAGAGAATAATAGAATGGGAATATCCCTCATTTCCCCATTCTATTATCCTCTCATTCACTACTCAGTAACCACCAGCCGCTCTGTAAAAGTCTCCCTTCCATTCTCCTGCGTCAGCCGGTAAAAGACGTCGCTTTCGCCGGTGGTGAGCAGGTGGAACTCGCTGTCGACAAAAGTATAGCTTCGTTGCACGTTACGCTCACCAGCTGCTGCCAGGGAACCGATCTCCCGCCAGTTGCGGCCGTCGGAACTGCGCTCGATGGCGAAATGGCTGCTGTTAACCTCCTGGCTGGTTTGCCAGTGTAAAATGGCCTCTTTATCCCGCGCCACCGCACGGAAATACAGTAGTTCCACCGGTAGTCCGCCATTCAGACAGGTATGGGTATCGTTAACCAGTTGGATGCCGGGGTTGGCCTGGCAATTGGCGTTGTCGCAAGTGCCGGAGCCGGGGCCGTAGGCCGTGAAGGTCTGGTCGGTAAACAGGTCACTACTTTCAAAGCAGATGTCGGGTGAAGTACCTGCTGCTCCCGGCAGTAATTCAACGTTGATCCGGAACAGAAGTGTCGGAACCGCCGTCACGTTATCTGATAGGCACCCAGCGGAAAAACCACGATTGGGCGGTAACCAACAACCCGATCGCCCGCGCAGCGGGAGCGCTAAAACTGCCGCCCCCGCCCCAGGTTAGGACTAAGCTTCAGCTGCACATCGATGTTCTGTACCTGGCCGTTGAGGTCCAGGTCACCTTGCTGGTAACCGGGGTTGCCCAGGGTTTGCGTGAGGTTGGAGGCATCGGTGTTCTGGACCTGGCCGTTGCGGTCGAAATCTCCGCTGATCAGACCGTAGAAGCCATCGCCCAGGTCGGCGACACCATTACTGCTGCCGAAGGCCTGATCGGGATCAACGAGGAAGCTGAACTCGAGGCTGCCGGTGGAGAAATCAAGCGGCGTGGCCGTTATCACCCCCAGGTGGTTGCGGTGCTGGACGGAGATGTAGTAGCTGGTTGGCGGCAGGCCTGCTAAAGGGAGTGGGCTTACCCCGTCGGTATCGACGATGGCGTTCTGGCCAGTGCTGGAGAAGACGCCCGGAGTAACGGTTTCACCGCCGCCAAATCCCTTCTGTACAAAGCCGAGGCCGGTAAAGGGTTCCAGCGTTGGGAGGAGGCCGTTCGCCCGTAGCGCATCGGTCATCAGCCCGCTACCTTCATAGCCGCCGCCGAGGAAAACATCGACTTCCGCCTGGCCCTCGCGGGCCAGTGCCTCTCCGCCAACGGCGAAGTACCCGACTTTCGTAACGTTGTTCCGTTCCCTGGTGTAAGGGTCGGCGCCACTGGCCGGAAATACGTCTGCCACCGTGAGGTCCCGCCCCTTGCACCTGCGCTGCGTCGCCCAAAGAAAGATCACTGCTTTGTAAGATCAATCGGTTAGTAACAGCAGAAAAAATTAAGGCCTCCGTGAGCTGCATTCCACTGACCAGGGCGACTTCGTCAAATGGATTAAGCCGAAGTTCCACCTGGGCGATGGGCGTATTTTTGGAAAAAAAGACAAGATCTTTATCTCCGGTAAAAACGATTTTGGCGTTGGTGGCTGCCACCGAATCGAAAAAGGCGCCATTGATTTCGTGCAGGACGAGTTGGGAGGCACCGAGATTCACCTTTACGCCGAAGTCAATGCGTAGGTAATCCTGGGCGTTAAGTAAGGCTGGGACGCAAAGTAGTAGCCCCAGCCAGGGGAGGATATATTGAGGTTTCATAGTATTTTATTGAAGGTTACAAGTTGCGGGTTGCAGGAAGCTCGCTTGCGCTCGCGTTGCAAGGGTTGCAGGAAGCTCGCTTGTGCTCGCGTTGCAAGGGTTACAGGAACTCGCTTGTGCTCGTGTTGTAAGGGTTGCAGATTTGCTTACGCTTACGTTGAAAAGGTTGCAGAGATTCGCTTCGCGAGCGTTGCAACAACTGCAATGCGCCGCAGGTGCCCTGCAACAAGGAGCGAAGCGATCCCTGCAACTGGGCTACAGTTTTACCCAAAATCCCTCTTCATAGCCCCAGAATCCGAGTTGCGGGAAGGTGGCATCGGTATCGGTGAGATAAATAATAAGACCATTCTCTGCGGTGATGGCTCCAGCCTGAGTGGCCGTGAGGCGGGGCGTGATGAACCCGCCGGTGGTGGTGCTTACTTACAGACATGCGCTTACGCTCGTGCACAGACAAAAGGAAGCGTTAGCTGCAACAATAGTAAACCCAGTAACACGAGCTTCTCCAACCCTTGCGACGCGTCAAATATTCTCGGGCATTTGACAAATCACAACCGGCGGAGCCGGGCGGGGTTGCCTGACGGCTACGGTACACCTTATCTTGCACCTGCGGCCGCGCCCACCTCCGAAGGAAGCCGCGAACCGAAATGAACACCTAATGATCGAAGTACAAACCACCCTAATCTCCGTGCAACAAGACCTGGAAGCCTACGCCGGGGTGTACCATAACGTTTTTCTTGTAAAGGCAGCCGAGGTCCAGGAACTAATGCAACGGGAGAAAAATGCGGCCCGAATAATTTTCAGTATTAACGGGAAAGGCCGGATTTACCGGGCTTTTATGCCCGCTGGGAACGGGGACTATTTCATCCTAATCAACCAGGGAATCTGCAAGCAGTTTAACCTGGAACCGGAAGTACCCGTCATCCTCCAAATCTCCCCCGACGACAGCGAATACGGTATGCCACTGCCCGAGGAACTGTCTGAGCTCTGGGCCATGGATGAGGATGCTTATCGTACTTTTCATGTGATGACCCCTGGAAAGCAACGCAGCCTTATTTACCAAATCGCAAAACCCAAAGGCGCCGATACCCGCGTGAAAAAAGCCGTGCAAATTAGCGAATACCTTAAAAGCGTGAACGGCAAACTGGATTATAAAGAGCTGAATGCTTACATCAAGGCGGATAATGCCAACTGGTAACTACCCGGCAGTCCTGAGGCTACGGCGAAGCTAATAATCATTAATTTAGACCATGAAAACACACTACGAACCCTCCGATAATATTGATGTAGCCCGGACCGCCATTGGCGCGGCGATCGCGTTTGCGATTATTGTTGGTTTATCCTTCCTCTACAACGCGATCATCAGCGTAATTCCCATCATTTACCTGTCGGTAGTGGCCCCGATTGGGTACGGCGTATTGCTCGGATTGATGTCTAGGGTGGTTATTCACCTTGGTAAGTTTCGGAGTCGTAAGAAGGGGGTTGTCCTGGCACTGCTGTTCGGCCTGGCCGCGAATTATACGCAGTGGTTCGCCTACCTTGATTTCGTCTATGTGCAAGATTTTCAGGTGCACTTTGCCTCCTACCTGAACGCTCTCTTCGGTGGGTTTGGATTGGGGGAGGCTTTAGGGGGCGTTGCGGAGATCAATGAATACGGGACTTGGTCCATTGGCGCTTCCGGCGAAAATCCGGTTAACGGTGTCTTATTGACAATAATTTGGGTGCTGGAGTTCCTGATCATTCTTCTTTATCCGGCTTGGACCTTGCGCAAGAAACGAAGCCGTCCGTTTTCCGAAAATCAGGATAGATTCTACGATCAATTCATACTGGAAAACCTGTTCCAAGCCTTGTATACTTCCACTAAAGCGGAGCATGGCATGGCGGAAGACCCTCTAAGCTACCTGAAGGGAATCGCCCTTACTTCAAGGTATCCGGGCTCGCGCGTGGAGGTCTATTTCCTTCCCGACGAAAATGCGGCTTACGTCAGTATTCTACGAACTCGGATAGACGAGAAGCAAAACGAAATTTCGATGCCGGTGGTGAATGAATTCCGCGTTAAGAGCAGGGATGCCAAGCGTATTCTGGATGCGTTTCCGCACGCTAAAGACGGATTCAACGTTTTTATCGATTAGTTAGGATTTCGCGATTTTCTTTGGAGGTGGGCGCGGGCGCAGGATGCAAGGAACGTTGAAGGGCTTTGGTCGGTGCGGAAAGAGTAGGACAGCCTGACGGCCGTGGAACAGCAGCCTCAAGGCTGCCGAACAGTCATTACCTTGCGTCCATGTCCGATTCTCCCGATTTCTACAAAGTTCCCGCCCGCGCCAGCGAAGGCGAATTCCGCGATCGCGGCAGCAAATTCGTCGGCGCGTTACGTCACGTCCGCACTGAGGAAGAAGCCCTTGCTGTGGTGGAAGAGCAGGCGAAACTTCACTTCAAGTGCAATCACCACTGCTACGCCTACCGGCTCGGCCCCGGCCAGGACCGCTGGCGCGCCAACGACGACGGCGAGCCGTCGGGCACCGCCGGCAAACCCATTATGGGGCAGATTGATAAAGCAGGTTGGAGTGACGTGGTGATCGTCGTCAGCCGCTACTGGGGCGGTACGAAACTGGGTGCCTCGGGGTTGATCAATGCCTACCGGGAAGGGGCTCGCCTGGCCATTGAGGCCGGAGAGAGCACCCTGCAGCCACTAGTGAAATCCGTCGTTCTCCGCTTCGGCTATGCCTTGATGAGCCCAGTAATGTCTGCGCTCAGTAGCCTGGAACTTGAGATGGCAGAACAGGATTTCGGCGAAACAGCGGTCGTGCGGCTTGAGTTGCCCCGGTCTACCGTGCCCGATATGGTCCGGGAGTTGAAGGCGGCCATTGGTGGGGTTTACCTGGAGGAGGTAGATGAGGAGTTTGTCGTTGAAGGGCTGGTGGTGGAGGTGGTGGATTAATTGCTGGTAATGGTTAATTGTCTGGCTTTTATATGGAGGATATGCGTAATCATAATCAGCTGAAATAACGGACTCAACGTTCAATTTTGTTGGAGAGTTAAACGGGGCAAATCAAAGTGTCCCTCCTCATTTAGATGCCGTAGCTGATGTGGATTCATTAAATAATTTGTACTGGACCTCTACAAGGGATTATCCCATGGAACGCGATAGTTTTGTCACGGTAAATTTAATGCCGGAAATATCACTTCTTCAGGAAGAGTCCATGGTGACTTTAATAAGGGTATTCCTGGTTGGTTAGTCATGGACCATGGAATTAGCTATGATGGACAGTTCCTTCTAGGTTCGATGGTACGAATTGTCAAGGGGCCATAACCATAAATACCCTGTTTGAAGTTTGTGTGGCAGTAAGGAGGTGCTCCAGCAGTTGTGTTCTCAACGCCAACAGTTTTGTTTTCTGAGCTTATTGCAGACTAGATAGAAACTCCTACACTAACCGCTGACAAACGAGTGGTTTATTATCATAGGAAAATTGTCGGCTCTCATAAAGTAATAATGAGGTCTAGGGAAAGTCCTATAAGTACTGTAGCGTAGGGAGTGTTGTAGAACAAAGGAAAGATGGTACAGACTTCTTTCCTTCCCTACTTTCCATAGCTAATCCTCTAAGAAATGTGAGGATTGGGTCTGCGGCCAGTAAGCACAGGTTCATTTTGGGCTTACAAAACCACCTCAGGGAGTCTTTCTCTGGTTATTTCAGTATTTCCCGACTACGCAACGCGTATTTTGACCTACTTTACGCCGCGTCACGAAAATGGTGGGGAGTCGTCTGAATAGATCCTGTAACTTGGAGGACTGAGACTTCCGAAAATATAATCACTTGACTTTAGGGGCTGACCCGAGTAGTTGCAAACAAAATTCATAGTGCATACCAAGCTCCATCTTACCAAATTATCCTTAAGTCTAATGTTGGCTGCCTTATTCACTGGGTGCTTCGCGCCGATAAATTCGACTTTTGAAAGCGCAAAACTGCTGGATAAAGGAGGGATTGAAGTACAAGGAAGCTACTCAAAATACTATGGTGCTAGTTTTGACGATGAGGACAGTAATACTAACAATAATGTTGGTTTTGCGGTTGGCTATGGTGTTTCAGACAAGTTTAATGTGAAGTTGAGGTACGAACGAATAAATGTAACCTCTTCAGAAGGACTATTTGACATAGAAACTGATGCTTATGGATTGAATTACTTCGAGTTAAGCAATAAGTTCAGCCTAAAGCAAGACAAAATAGCCGTGTCCATCCCTTTGGGTGTTTATATATATGAAGGAGAAGCTGCGTATAGTCTTGATCCCAGGCTGTTTTTTACCTTCGGTAAAAGTCAGACTTTTGAATTTAACGTAGTTCCCAAAATGCATCTCGTTTTTGGAGATGAATTTGAGGCTACCCCAGGAATAAATTTGGGTTTTGGTATCAGTAAAAATTTAAAGGAGTGGGCTATACGACCTGAAATTGGATTTGATGGATATGGGACAATTGGCATAGGTTTGAATTATTACTTTCAGCCAAAGATTGGGAAGGAATAGTGGCAACACTTTACGCAATACTCCCCGCTGGTTGGTCTTGTGACCTACGGCGGTCAGCCAGATCGGTCTGCTCCTGTCATTGCACCCGCGTCCCCGCCCAAAAAGAATGCCCCAAAGAATTAATCTTCGGGGCATTCTAGTATCCAATAATTTTCGACAAATTGCTAGTTAACCACCACCTTCTGGTAGTACATTTTACCGCCCTCCGTCCGGAAGCGCAGTAACGTAAGGCCTTGCTGCTTGATTTCGATCGACAGGTTCAGTGCCTCCATCCGTACGGACTGCAACACCCGGCCATTCGCGTCGATCACCTCCAACTGGCCACCGATAAATTCCGGCGTAAGGTCAAGGTTGATACGGCCACTGGTCGGGTTAGGGTAAACCGCCACACCCGCTTCGCTAACGTTGCTAACCGCAACGGTGAATACCGTAGAAAGTACCTTGGTCGCATCATCGCTGACGTTCTCATCCCCCGCTGCGGTTACTTTTGCGATTACCTCTGCATCTTCATAGTCTGTAATCGTAGTTGCCGCCTGGAATTCATAGGCCATGGTTCCGGCTACAGTAATGGTGGCCGTGAAGGTCTCCGTCGCAATCAACGTACCGTCGACGTAGAAGGAAACATCGCCGCCGGTCACGTCCTCTGAACCAGTATTCTTGAGGTAGAGGGTCAGCTTCTCGTCGGTTGGCGCATCAGGATCACCTACCACTACAAGACGAAGAGAATCGGCCCGAAGGTTGATCTGGGAGGCGTAATGTGCATCGCTTTCTTCCACCAGGTAAGCGGCAATACGGTAGAATGGCTCCGTATGGCCGGTGTTGTTGTAGTTGGTGTTTAAGAGATTTGTGTATTCCTCTAGTTCATAATCGAAGCGGACTTCCATGCCTGCCAAAAGATCGCCACCAAGGTCGTAGGTGAAGGGTTGAACCACCTGGCCGGGGCACCAGCCAGCCCGATTGAATTCCCAGCTTCCCGCTTGGTTACTGCATTCGTTTTGCCGGCAGTCGTCTTTCCAAAGGTTGTGGGCGGCAGCCAGTTCCCCGTTCAGTATCAGGCTATGCGTCTGGTCCGAGAATTCAGCTGCATTATTGGTGTTGCCCTGACCGTGGCCACTCATGGTCAGCCGGAAGCGGCTTTCCGTCGTTTGTGGGGCAAGTGTATTTGCCATTGCCGGCAGGTCATCTTCAATGCCCGGGTCGCCATAAACGTGGTACTGGGTTTGCCAAAGCGGTATTGTCTTTTGGTAAAGTGGCGTTGTTTCTGCCACCATCTCCAGTTCGGCGTTCAACAACCATCCGGACTGGCCAAATACCTGAATGAAGGATTTGAAGTTGACGGTTCCGGACAGCATCTCCTTGAAGTCGGTAACGTCAACGACCCACTCCTGGCCACCACATGCGATGCGGTAGGGGGTGACGAAACGGGCAATCTCGAATTCTCCGTCGGCATTGACGACGGAAATGTTGCCGGTTTGATCCCACGGGTCACAACCGGTGCCGGGGCATTCTACCGAAAGGTGAAGCAGCAACTGACCATAGTCCTCCATGTTCTCCGGCATGTTGACCGTGGAGGTTCTTACTTGCCCGGCAGCACCAAAATTGTGCTGCTCTCTACTACGGATGTTGAGCAGTAGGCCGTTGTCTCCGTCCCTCGGACGGCGGTACCGGTAGGACGTGCTGTTATTAAGGCTGTTCAGGTCAGTTGCGAGGGTCGTAGTCGCGCTGATCAGGTTGGTATTATTGTTCGTTAGGTCCAAGGGAGTCTCGAAGACATAGGTGGCGGATTCTCCAGGCGCCAGGGTGCCCTCATAAGTACCCGTCAAAACTGGAATGCTGTTCACCGTCAGGGAAACGGGGATGTCCGATATCGGTTCGCTACCATAGTTATTCAGGACTACGCTGGATTTTACCGGACGGCTGTAGATGCTGAGTACGTCAGGCGCCGTCACTGCAGAGATGCCTACATCGATGGCGGGAATCGAGTAGCCTTCGGTCCAGGCACTTTCGGTAAGGCCGACGAAGGTGGCGTCACAGTCGATACTGCCCAGGTTTGCAGTAGTCGTCCCTGCGCCCTCGTTCATGGGCAGGTAAACGACCAGCCCGGGTTCGTCTCCGTTGAAATCAGTGGTTTGATTATCATCGATCTGTTCAGCAGTTCGTGCCAGGCTCCAGACCCGGACCTCATCAATGATGCCGTTCCACTTCCGGCCGGGGAACCCCGGCGATTCACCAATAGTCATGTCTGCACCACCACCGATGGGGCTGCCAGTGAAGGTGCGGGAAATCTGACGGGTTCCGTTTATGTACAGACTGAGGGTGGACTCTTCAACAACTACTGCCACGTGGTACCACTGATTGGTATTCATGATGGCGTCGGTAGTGGTTTCGAACCAGGCGTTGTCTACCGATAAAACAAAGTTTAAGGCGCCGTTTTTGCCCGCACGTAGGGCATAGCCAACGTCTGGCCCCATTTGGTCTTTGTTGACAACGGAGCCTTGCCAAAATTCATTACGCCACTCAGGGCTAAAGATCCAGGCTTCAATGGTGAAACCTTCGCCAATGGTCAATGCATTGTCGTTGCAAAGCACAAGAGAACCGTTGGCACCATCAAATTGAATGCCGTTTTGTTGGGCTTGAAGTCCGACCGAAAGATAGCAGGCTAGTAATAGGAGTAGTAGTTGTTTCATGCTAAATTAGAAATAGTGAGGGGTAGGATAGACCATTTTGATGTTTAAAGACGCGAAAAGGTAAGCGCTTTTGCAAGATACTTTTGTTTTAGTGCGATTACCCCGGTCGAAATACTTACTTCCCCTTGCAAAATCCCCCACAAGACCTATCTTGACCCAAGAAATAACCTAAAGGCGTTGCCCTTTGGCACGCCCACTTTAATCATCACCAAACCATTAAGCCCATGCTCATATCTATCAACGCCGACAACCCACAAGGCCGGCTCATCCAGCAAATGGTCGATATTCTGGAAGAGGGCGGCGTCATCATTTACCCTACCGACACCGTTTACGGCATCGGGTGTGACATCACCAACAAAAGCGCCGTGGAGCGCGTAGCGCGTATCCGCGGCCTTGATCCCTCCAAAGCTATGTTCAGCTTCATCTGCCAGGACATTAGCCAGGTGACCGAATATTCCAAGACCATCAACAACGACGTCTTTCGCGTCATGAAACATAACCTGCCTGGCCCCTTTACTTTCATCCTGAACAGTAACAACAAAACGCCGAAAATCCTCAAGAACCGTAAGGAAACCATCGGCGTCCGCATCATCGATAACAACATCGTCGATGCCCTCGTGCGCGGCCTCGGACGGCCCATCCTCACCGCTTCCGTCAAAGCAAAAGACGAAGTGACCGAGTACTATACCGACCCTCATGATATCTACGAGAAGTACGGCAAACAAGTGGATGCCGTCATCGATGGTGGTATGGGCGGAGACGTGGCCAGTACGGTCATCATCTGTACCGGAAGCGAGCCGGAACTGTACCGGGAAGGTGCGGGGGTACTGCAGTAGTAAATACTGGGTAGTAAGTAGATAAGTAGTGGGTAGCAAGTGGTGCCAGTCCTGTTCTGCCGGACCGTCACTACAGGCTACCCACTATGGACTACCTGCTACCTACTAATCAATCAGTAAAATCATCCGCTTCCAAATGTTGGAAGAAGGCATCTTCCACCCGCTCGTCGCGTACCAGCTTAACCGGCCAATTTACGTGCCGCTTCAACCGGAAGGTGCTCAGCCGGTTGTGGTAGTAATGGAGCATGGCGAAGCTGTCGGAGACAATGCGCTTTTTTTTGTCAAACCGCAGCGGTTTGTCGATGTGGAAATTGCCAAGGGCTTCGATGCCGGAGCGGACGATCTCTTCCGGGCTGTCATACAGGGTAGGAGAGGGCTTGGCACCATCTTCGTTGGCAAGCAGCAGTAGCCGATCGCGGAGTTGTGCTACTACGGCGTAAAGGCCATCTTGGTCAAAGAAGAAATCTTCAGCGGGCAGCCGCAGCAGTGCATAGAGGTCGTTGGCGGGGTAGGTCTTCTCCAGCATGGCGAAAGCGGCGTGGCTGACCACATGGCTGGGCAGTACAATGCCGTCGGCGTGGTACCTTTTTACGATGTGGTCACCGAGCATCCGGGTGTATTCACTTTCCCGCTGGTAGTCTTTATTGATCTCGCCTGACTGGTCGCGGAAGTAATCCCGGGTACGGACGCGGCTACCATTCTTACTGTAGCTTTTGCCGTCAGGTTCCACACGGTTACCGAGTACGTCCATCGGTCGGCCGAGCGCAATGGTGATCTTGTTGCCCTTGCTGAAAACACCCCAGATGAATTTAAGGATCGACCGCAGACTGTGGAAGCTATCCTTAGCCTTTATGTACCGGTCCTGCCCTTCCTTAATGAGGTGTTGCTCGATCAGGAACTGGGCCTCCAGTACGAAGGGGTAACTGAGGATGACGGGAACAATGAAAATCTTATCGTCCTTGCCTTCCTGATAATTGTGGCGCTGGGCCTCCACGGCGGTGCCGAGCAGGCCGAGCTTTAGTTTGGTTTCCAGGGCGCCGCTGCGCGAGCGCGTGCCACCAGGGAAGAATAGGCTGGGTACGCCGTGCTGAATGATGAGCTTGCTCATCGTCTTTAGCGTCGCCATGTAAATGGGGTTACGCTTACGCCGGTCGACGCGGTACGCCCCAAGACGATTCATGAAGTAGGCCGTATAGCCAGTATTATACAAATTGAGGCCCGCGCCGAAAGAGACGGCCGGTAAGCCAGCCACTTGATCCATCGCATACCCGATCAGGATACTGTCGAGGTTACTGAAGTGGGTGGGGACGAAAACGATCGTGCCCCGTTGGCTCAGTTCCCGAACCTGTTCTACGTACCCTCTTACGAGCAGTCGCTCCTCCAGCTGGACCCGCTTGCTGAACAGGCTGCGGAAGCTGCGTCCGTCAGCCGCATTGAGTAGCCGGCCAAAGAAAAAGGCCAGAAACCGACGGGCAAACTTGAAGGTGGGGATCTTGAAATGGCCCACGATCTCGTCGGCGTAGCGGTGGACGACCCTGCCCAGGATGTTCCTTGCGGCTTTATCTGCGCTGGTTACTTCGTCCTCGTCCAGCGAACGGGTGGCCAGCATTTTAGCCAGTTTTTTCCAATAACGGCGCTCCTTTGGCGGATCTACCTTCCAGGGCTCTTCCTTGGTGCGCATCTGCTCGCTGAACAGGGTCTTACTGAGCAAGTCATTGAGCTTGTCACCATGTTCTTCCAGTAAACGCATGTAACTGGTCTGCTCCAACTCCTCGACAAAGGCATTCCGCTGATCGTGCAATTTGAAAATACCCCAGTCAGCCACCTCGGGGGCAACGTGGTCATAACGTTCCGCCTCGTGCTGGAAAGAAGCAGCAGCTGGCTGCTCAATGTCGGTTTGTTCGGTTGACATACATTTGATCTGAGGAAAAAACCTGGTGATAGACAGGGGCAAGTTACGCCATCGCCAATGAATCGGTATTCCTTAGGCGCGCCGTAAGTTATTAGTACGGTATCCCTTAATTCTTAATCTGGTTAAACGGCCAGGGGATGTCCTCGAGGGCCTCTTCAATAAAGGCAATGATCTCTTCCCGTCCGTTACCGCTTACCGCACTGGTGATGAAGACAGGGGGGAGTTCCTCCCAGGTTTTGAGCAATTCCGCTTTGAAGGCATCAACACTGCCGCCATCCCGACTCTTTTTACGGTCGGTTTTAGTAAATACGAGGACGAACGGAACGCCGAACTCGCCGAGCCAGTTGATGAACTCCAGGTCGATTTCTTGTGGTGGCACGTTGGAATCCACCAACACAAAGGCGCAGTGCAGCTGCTCGCGGTTGAGGAAGTAGTCCTCCGTTCGGGTTTCCCATTTAGCGCGGGTCTTTTTGCTGCGCTTGGCGTAGCCGTAGCCGGGGAGGTCGGTGAGGTACCAGCTATCGTTGATCATGAACATATTGATCAGCTGGGTTTTACCCGGGGTCCCCGAAGTGCGGGCCAACTCCTTGCGGGCGGTCAGCATATTGATCAGGCTGCTTTTTCCTACGTTGGACCGGCCGATAAAGGCAAATTCAGGTCGGTTGCCCTTGGGCGCCTGCTTAATCTGGGCGTGAGAGGAGGAAAAGGTAGATTTAATAATGTCGGCCATGAGGGGAGGCATATTGTCGGTGAGCAGATATTGCTCCAGGTGTCAACGTTTTGGAGGCGGGTCAAGTTCTGGGCGCGAACGCGGGTGCAAAGATGCGGATAATTGCAGGCTGTTGTGCCTGTTGGCTGCTTGAGGAGACTATTTTTGGGGAGACCTGACCGATTAACCACTAAAGTATTCAGTCACTAAATGACTACTAAAGCGTAGTTCGGGAGCGTGATTCTTTCCTTATCACCCAACTCCGGGAAGATAAAGCCTACCTTATCAGCCGATAGTACCGAACAACAACACTTGCAGCGGTACTTTCAGAACCTACCTTTTTACTAAAAAATAATAATTATGGGTATTCTTTCCTGGATTTTACTCGGCCTCGTAGCCGGCGTTATCGCCAAATACATTCACCCTGGAAAAGACCCCGGAGGTTGGATCGTAACCATCCTGATCGGTATTGTTGGCGCGGTCGTCGGTGGTTTCATTACCAATGCTTTAGGCTTTGCAGCTGCTTCCGGTTTTGACCTCTGGTCCATCGGCGTTGCCGTTCTTGGTGCCGTGATCTGTCTTTGGGGCTACCGTAAGTTCGCCTAGCGAATTTTTCAAGGGATTCATCGAAAAAGCTGGCCGCCAACCCGAAACAGGTTACACCTTTAGGAAAAATATCTCCTTATGGGTTTGTTCTCCTGGATTCTCCTCGGCTTGGTGGCCGGCTTTATTGCTAAAAAACTACATAAAGGTCCCGACCCCGGCGGCTGGTTTGTTACCATGCTCGTCGGTATTGCCGGAGCCTGCGTGGGCGGCTGGTTGGGCGACTTCACCGGCATCGGTGAAGTAACCGGCTTTAACCTTCGCTCCATCGCCATTGCTACGATGGGAGCGATCCTCTGCTTGTGGGCCTACGGCCAGCTGGGGCGGAAGTAAGCCTTTTCTACCCTGGGGGAGTGTGAAGTAATTCTGCATAATACCATGATTGGTGTAACGGTCTGGGCTTCTATGGTATAAAAAGGTAATCCTTTTTGTTGTCATCTTAAGTTGCTTAAAGTCAATTGGACAGACAGACAGATTGGTTTAGCTGTAATCTTAGCCCAACCACCCACTTATGAGGTTTTTACCATTTCTCCTGTTGCTGTTGCTGAGCCTACTTTTCTGCGATCGTGATGCGCTTGCACCCACCCTTTCCTACCAAGTAGACGAACCGGCTACAATAAGCCACCGTGCCGCACCGACAGATGGCCTCCACCCTTCAATAGCCTTCAGCAACGGATGGCAGGAACGGTCACCAGCTTTTCGTAAGTTCGGCGGACTAGAACTAAGTAACCCCAAAGATCCGGTAACCTTACGGCAACTGGAAACCCGCCTGTACTGCCAATAATGTAGCGGACAACGTCATCATTTTTAACAATGGCCCCGGCTGCACCGAGGCAGGCATTACCACGGATGGGCCATGCCCATAGCGCCAGTTAACCAAGTAGCTGACCACCTGCAATTGAACCTTTAGCCAGCTCAGTAAATAACAAAGCGGCATCACGTCAATCAGACGTGGTGCCGCTCTGCTTTATGGGAACTACAGCTGGAAACAAGTCAGCGCCCGAAAAACCTAGCTTTGTTTTAGTGAGCCCTTATAGCCTTGGATGCCTAGCATCAATGGTTACGCCAACACGTCTCTTCTCTTAGTCTAGCACTTAGTGCCTCAGTGGTTACGCCAACACGTCCCTTCTCTTAGTGTAGCATTTAGTGCCTTAGTGCCTCAGTGGTTGCCTCCAACGCCCCTCCCCGCAATCATTCCGGAACCACCTCCAACCGCATCTCCAAAGCCTCCTCCGGCCCAACCATAGCATTTAGCACCCGGAATTTCAGCGACAGTGTTTTCAGCTGTTCTCCAGTCATTACATTAATGGTCGTACTAGCATTAGGGGGCAAGGTTACTGGCCCTAAATCACTCTGCAGCGAATAGCCGCTTAGGTTGTCCAGTAGGTAGGCCGCATCCGAGTCGTTGTGGATGGTGACCTCCACGACGGAGGTGGCCCCGTAGTAGGCAGCATCGGTTACTTCCAGCGAAGCTTCCACAACGGCGCGGACGTTCTCTTCCCGGCCCACTAGGGTGTTTTCAAACCAGGCAACCGTTCGCCCGGCCATCAGGGCCTCTTTCATGGCTTCCGGGGTGCGGGCATTGGCCAGTACCAGGGTGACGGGGCGGTGGCCGCCTTCCTGGAGGTTGAATTGCCAGTCGACGAGGCCGTGAATATCCGAAGTACCCATCACGGTGAGGTTGTGGTCAAGGGCAATTTGAAAGGCTTCCTTGCTGATGGTTAGGTCATTGACGACCTCGATGCCGTGCAAAAGGTTACGCCGGATCAGCTCGCGGTGCATATCCGTGAGTGTCGCCACACCGTCTTTTTGTTGGGCGATCCAGTTGGGGTGATTCCAGAAGGTAAAAGCGCCCTGGCGATTGGCTTCTTCGAAGGCCGCCATGGGGTCGTCCACCAGCAGCTTGTTGGCGTCCTGAATAAAGATGGCATTGCTGTGCCCTGGAGGCATGGAACGGGTGATCTCAGCGCCCCGCAGGACCATCAGGTCATAAGGCAAGGCCAGTTCGGTGGCGATGTCGTGGGCCCGGTTACGGTCAGGGTGGGGGAGGTCTTCGGCGTGTGGTTGGTATTCGAGGTGCTCGGTGAGGGAGATCGCGTCGAGGCTGTCGCGTACCGCCTCGTTAACCCGGATGTCCGGCCAGACACTACCGTCAGAAAAGACGGTGTGCATATGGAGGTCGGCCACCAGGGTAAGGTATTGGTCTGTATCGGGGAAGTGGATGGCTCGCTCATCGTGGTGGTCGTGGCCATGGGGCTGGGCGAATAAAGGGGTAAGGAAGAAAAGGATGAAGGGGACAAGCAGGCAGTATTTCATGACCCGAAAGGTAGGTAAAAGTGGGTAGTTAATATTAGATAAGATGTGTACCACTAACGAGAGGAACAGGCCAGTGGGGCAGCCTTATCATCCTATCTACTATTAGGGACGTGAAATAAATAAACCATGATTTTTGACCACCTTATTTTGCCCTCACCGCGCTTAAAAAATATTTCCGTAACTTATGCA
>JBLHRW010000041.1:0-20251 GCA_047626445.1 Neolewinella sp. | reverse complement strand
GTCATTATTGAGCAGGCAGGGGCTCCGACTTTAAGCCTGGTCAGCCAGACGACCATCGGCTGTGAATCAATGAGTACCGCCTCCGCAAGCGTTCTGGCCAGTGGAGGAACGCCCGCCTACACCTACGCCTGGAGTAATGGGGAGACCGGCCCAACGGCCAGCAGTCTTCCAATTGGTGCCAGCATGGTAACGGTGACAGATGCCCGCGGCTGTACCGCAGAGCTGACCGTTATGATCGAACAGGCGGCTTCGCCTATTCTTACATTGGAAGACCAGAGCTTGGCAGGTTGTGGTGCGCAGAGCGCCGCCAGCGCGACCATTAGTGCAGCAAATGGCACCCCACCCTACTCCTTCGTCTGGAGCAGTGGTGAAACGGGAACCGACGCCAGCAACCTCGTGGTTGGCATCAACACGGTTACGGTAACAGATGACAAAGGCTGTTCGGATGAACTGACGGTGACCATTGAACAGGCCCCTGATCCGACGCTCGCCGTCGTCAGCCTATTGCCAGCAAATTGTATAGAAGGAACTGGTGCAATCACCGTTGAGGCGACCGCAGGCTCCGGCAACTTCACCTACCGCTGGTCCCACGACGCTCAACTCAACGGGTTGGTAGCTGGCAATCTGTTCAGCGGTACGTACGGGGTTACCGTTACGGATGAACTGGGCTGTAGTACGGAATTGACCGGATTGACGATCGACTTTAATGCGGCACCGGTGCTCAGCTTACTGAGCACGACCCCAAGCATTGGTAATACCAACAGTGGCAGCATCACCCTGGAAGTGAGCGCCGGCACCGCTCCGCTGGTCTATTCCTGGACCAACGATGTGTCTACCGGGCTGGTGGGTGAGAACCTCCCTCCGGGAGATTATGCTATTACGGTAACGGACGCTAATGGCTGCTCGGATGTCGTAATGGCTACCGTAGCCGGGGAAGGCTTTCTGGGCCTTACCATTTCTTCTTTCACCGACGCAAGTTGTGGGGAAGCAAATGGCCGTATTACAGTTAGTCCGGAAAATGGTACCGCTCCTTTTGATTACAACTGGAGCCATGACGAGACTTTAGCCAGTCCGATGGCTACCGGTCTGACAGCAGGTACGTACAGCGTGACCATCACCGATGCTAATGGCATCACGGCAGAAGTCAGTCAAATTATTGGCGGCTCGCTTGCCGTGGAAATTAACGGCGAGGCCATCACTCCGGCGAGTTGTAATCAAGACGTTGGTACCGTTGAAGTTATGGTCAGTGGCGGTACGGGTAGCCTTACTTATAGCTGGAACCATGATACCCAGGCCGAAGGACCGATCATTACTGGCCTCCCGGCCGGCATCTATGCCCTGACGATCACCGATGAAGTGGGGTGTGAGGCCACGGCTTCCTACACGATAGACAATACGGATGGACCGGTCATTTCCTCTAGCGAAGTGGTGAATGCCCTTTGTACTGATGGCACGGGCATCATTAGCCTGACCGTAACTGATGGGTTGGAGCCTTACGCTTACTCGTGGAGCCATGATACCGGGCTCAATGCCAACTCAGCAACTGACCTGAGTGCCGGCAATTATGTGGTGACCGTAACTGATGCTAACAACTGTACGGTAGCCGGCAACTTCAGTGTTGCCTTCCAGCCTGCACCTACACTGAGTCTCAGTCCGACGGCTCCTGCTTGCGGAGCGCCCAACACCGGCAGCATCTTAGCGGTGCTAGCGGGCGGTCAGGAACCTTTCACTTATTCCTGGAGCACGACAAGTACCGCGACCTTCCTGGAGAACATTCCGGCGGGAGCCTACAGCCTGACGGTAACCGATGCCAACGGTTGTATGGTTTCGGCCAGCACAACGGTGGAAGCGACTCCTAATCCGGTCATCAGCCTGGAAGCCTTCCAGGACATTGCCTGTCCGGAGGTATTGGGAAGCGCAAGCTTCCTGGTTACTAACCTAGACGGACCTGCTACGATTACGTTCTCCGATCCGGGTGCCGTAATGACGCAAATGGATCTGGGAGTTGATGGTATCCGGGTAAGCATGACTGGCTTGACCGCTGGCACCTACCGGCTGACAGTGGAAAGCGATGCGGGTTGCACAGCCAACGAAGTGGTGGAAATTACTGAATTACCTCCCTTCCAGCTGGTGGTGGTAAACCAAGAACCGTCCGATTGTGCCGGTGAAGCGAGCGGGAGTGCTCAGGTGGGCATTATTGGTTCAACCGAGGAGTTTACCTTTCAATGGGACGCAGCCACCGGTAATCAAACTGGGGGTTTGGCCTCCGGGCTTTCTACAGGAGATTATGGCGTAACTGCTACTAGCCCTAGGGGCTGTACGGAAACGCTTATGGTGTCTATTGGAGCGCCGGACGCACTGGGCATAACTGAAACCGGCCGGATAAACCCGGACTGTTTCGGTGCTGTTACCGGCTCCATTACTGTCGAGGGCAGCGGCGGCACCAATCCGTACACCTTCGCCTGGCGTGGGGATACTTTGCCGGCCTTCGGCCCGCTCACCAACCTTCCCGCAGGAGCCTACCAAGTAACCGTTTCTGATGCTAACGGCTGCCAGGAAAGCCTGACCATTACCCTAATCCAGCCGAGCGAAATCATACCTGCCACCACCGTGGAGAACAACGTCTGTGCGGGTAGTGCGATGGGGGCCATCACCGTCGACCCAACGGGCGGTACCCCGCCGTATACCTATAACTGGCCGGATTTTCCGGGAGAGACCGGTAATGTGGTGACGGGTATTCCTGCTGGCACCTACAGCGTCATTGTCTCAGACGCCGTAAGCTGTATGGTGGCCACCAGCGCGACAGTAGAAGAGGGTTCTTCCTCCCTCACGATCACCGTCACCGATAAGGTAGAGGTAAGTTGTACCGAGGTGGCTGATGGCAGCATCACCGTTGTGGCCACAGGTGATAACGAACCATTTACCTATGCCTGGAGCAATGGGATAACCGATGCTGCGATCATGGGGCTGGCCGGAGGCCAATCTTACGTAGTTACGGTAACCAATACCCTTGGCTGTACCACCGAGTTGACTGTAAGTCTTGAGGCTGGTGCTTCCCTTGAAATTACCGGAATACCTTCTGATACCAGCGTTTGTGCCGGCAACATTTACGCGCTTGATTTGGTGGACTACCCTGGCGCAACAGTCTCCGGGCCAGCCGGTTTTGCCAGTTCAGATGAAGTAGTTCTACTTGAAGAAGCAGGAGATTATGAGATTGACTACACCTCCACCTCCGGCTGTTCGGCAACGCATACTTTGACATTAGACGTTACGGTAGCTGCCCTGACGGCAAGGATGGTGATGGCCAGTGACATCGCGATAGACCAACGCCTGGTGGTGCTGGAGGCCAGTTTCCCGCTGCCGGACAATGTATCCTGGGTAATTGATGAAAGCAGGGTAACCCTGGCGGAACAGGATGAGAACGTCTACTACTTCGAATTTTCGGAACCGGCTGTATACGAAATAGGCCTGATCGCGGACTTCGGTGGCTGTTCTGATGCCGTAAGCAAACAAGTAACCGTACATCCGGACAGCACCACTATTCCCGGAGTTAACCTGGGGGCAACGGAGATCCTTGAGCTGACAATTGCTCCTAACCCGAACCTAGGCGCGTTTATCGTGATGGCGGAACTATCCTCTGCTCAGCCGTTCACCCTCACCCTTTACCGGGACAATGGGGAGCGATTGGAACGCCGGCAGATAGAGAATGCGACTACTATTTCCGAAGCCTTTAACCTGATGCTTGTTCCTGGCACTTACTTCCTGCAGGCGCAGGCGGGAGCTGAGCGGCGGATGGTAGCGGTGATAGTACAGTAGTTCAGATCATACATCTTGGGGGAAGCCTCTGGCTTCCCCCAAGATGTATGATCAAATGGCACAGTGTCGTAATTTTAGGATTTGTAAAGCGGCAAGTACGGCTTTGCAGGCAACGATATTGGTTACACTGTAATAGTACAGTGTAACTATCGACACCGTTAAGCTTAGCGTTTATGCTTGGCGTAGTCGACGGGCGAAGCCATCCGCGAAGCGCACTACAGGAACAAAGAACAGAATAAAAAAAGCAGGGAACGCAGTTTCGTACTTTGCGCTTTAACTTGCCCATTGCACCTGCGGCCGCGCCTAAAATTACCACGCCTAAAAAACCTAAGCGAACGCCAACATTATCGAGGACCAGTAACGTTCGGGTATTCACGCATTCTCTCAATTTGTAATTCACTCTGTGCCTGACCAATTAAACACCACACTCATCGTCGAAGGCGGCGGTTTCAAATCATCCTTCACTACCGGAATTCTGGACGCGTTTCAAATGACTGGCTACCGGCCTTTCAACCGCTACCTTGGGGTATCTGGTGGTTCCATCGCCGTCTCTTATTTCTTGAGCGAGCAGTATCGTTTCGGCCTCGAATCTTTATTGCATCTCGCAAAAGATGAAAATTTCACGGCTTTCAGCCGTATTTTTTCCGAGCAAGGATACATGGACATCGACATCATTGGCGCAGTTGCCCGGGAACGCATCATTTTCGACTTGCTTAAAGCCATGAAAGCTGCTCTTCGCTATCCCATAAATTTTGTCGCCACGGATGAATTAACGGGCCGACCAGCCTACCTCAAACCCAATCGCACCAACTGGATGGATGCCATCATCGCTTCCTCTGCCATTCCGTTCTTTACTAAGGGGCGTCATAGCTTCGAGGGTAATACTTACGTCGACGGTGGTTGTAGCGACCCCCTACCCGCCCGCTGGGCGTACCAGCAAGGCGCCCGCAACATCCTGGTGCTGCGCACCTGGCCAACTGAAATGCGCTTCGAGAAAACCTGGACCGACGTAGCTGGCAGTTATTACTTTCGAGACGACCCCGTCCTGAGCGGCATCGTCAACAATGGCCACCTCATTTACAACGAGTGTGCAGATTTTCTCGAAAACCCGCCGAATGATCTAATTGTTACCCAGTTAGCCCCCGAAGAGCTGCTTACAACCGGTACTTACCTGAATTCTGTTGATTCAATTATGAAGGATTATGGACTAGGACTGGACACTGGCCTGCAATACGTTGCCAATTTACGTAGTTGAATCCATGTCACTTTGTAGAATTTACCTGGGGTCAACATTGTCTTTCCTATCTTTGTTGCCCTGACAACTATTCAACATCTACCGTTATGCCTATCTATCATCACCTTGGAAAAACCCCACCCAAACGACATACTCAGTTCCGCAAACCTGACGGTAATTTGTACTACGAACAGCTGTTCGGCACCATCGGTTTTGACGGTATGTCGTCCCTTACTTACCACTTACAACGTCCTACGCAAGTTAAGGAAGTGCTGGAATCGGTGGATGTTGCCCCAAAGATCGCGGAAGCAAAAACGATTAAATCTCGCAAATTAATCGGCTTTGATGCACCGCCTGAGGATGATTTTCTTGATTCTCGTAAAGCTTTACTGGTTAACAGCACGGTACAGATTGGCGTGGCTGCGCCACGCAAGTCCCTCACCGACTATTTCTATAAGAATGCGGATGCCGACGAGATGCTCTTCATTCACCAGGGTACTGGTACCCTGCGGACATTCCTCGGAAACATCTCCTTTGAGTACGGTGATTACCTCATCATACCCCGGGGCATGATCTACCAGATCGAATTCGATACGGAAGACAACCGAATCTTCTACGCCGAATCCACCGATCCGATCTATACGCCAAAGCGCTACCGCAATCATTTCGGTCAGCTGCTCGAGCACTCCCCCTACTGTGAACGCGACTATAAGCTCCCCACTGACCTGGAGACCCACGACGAAGTCGGCGAGTTCACGATGAAGATCAAGAAACAAGGCATGCTCCATACCCTTGTCTACGCCTCCCACCCTTTCGACGTAGTTGGCTGGGACGGTTACAATTTCCCTTACGGTTTCTCCATCCATAATTTCGAGCCGATTACCGGGCGCGTCCATCAGCCGCCACCCGTACACCAGACCTTTGAAACGAAGAGTTTCGTCATCTGCTCTTTTGTGCCCCGTTTGTACGACTACCACCCGCTGTCCATACCAGCTCCTTATAATCATTCCAACATCGATTCTGATGAGGTGCTGTACTATGTTGCTGGCGACTTTATGAGTCGTACGGGTATTGGACCTGGGTACATCTCCTTACATCCCGGTGGTATTCCGCACGGGCCGCACCCTGGCACCTACGAAGGCAGTATTGGCCACACTAAAACCGAAGAGTTGGCGGTGATGATCGATACGTTCGCCCCGCTACAAGTAACGGAGGAGGCGGTAAAAATTGATGATGGAAAGTATTATAAGTCTTGGTTGGAAAAGTAATGGGGAGTCAGGCCGCCCCCTAGTGATTCAGCAGGAATCACGGTCATATAAGGTACCAATTGTAGGGGTAAGGCATGCCTTGTCTCTACAATACAGCGTTTTATTAGGCCCGATTCCTGGAAAATCGTAATAAAAACGGAACGGAACCACCTAGTGGGGCAGCCAGTAAGTTTCGTTGCCCTTACAGGTAAACGTTTTCACCTCGTGTTCCCGACGGGAGTATAGTAGTTAACCCCCACAACCATCAAAAGAAGAACCCACCCCCAATAATCATACGACCAATCTCTCCATCTCCTACAAAGTAGCTAATTTTAATGGTCGCTAGATCAAAGGGGCTGATGAAAAATCCGCCACCATAGCTGTAGTGCCAAGTATTGGAATTTTCGCTGTCCACCCAAACCCTTCCCAGATCATAACCAGCAAGAATACCGAAAGAGAATGGTACAGCACGACGTTGTGAACTCAGGAGTTTCCAGCGCAGGTCGTTGTTCACAAAGAAGGCACTTTGGCCAGAGAAGCGTTCCCGGCGGAAACCCCGGAAGTTTTTCCCTGTCCCTACCCCACCTAATGTAGCAGCCTGAAAATAGGCCGGATTATCGGTAAATACGGCGGCATACCCCACTCGGTTCGCCAGCACCAGATTCCCTCTTCGATCAAGTTTTTGGTTGATGGTCAGGGCGCCACTTAGCTGAGGGAAGCTCTCCCCCGGCCCATCAAGGGATAGTTCATAGCTGGCCGCTAGTTCGAGGTGAATACCACGGGTTGGCATCGCCTTCAAATCCCGGTTGTCAAACGAATACTCAGCTTCCAGCCCGAGGTAAGTATAATTACTAAAAACACCTTCTTCTGCCGCGTCTTCGAAGTTATCTGCCAGGAACCGGTCTTCCGTTCTGGACGTTTGGATGGTAGAAATTCTGGGCCCGAAGGTGTACTGCGTGGCCGGATCAGGGCGGCGGAGTAGTTTAGGGGCAAAATGTACGAGTTGTTGGCGAACCCGGTTATAATCGAAGCCTCTCTCTACTTCCTCGTTGAGGGTTTCGTTTCCGAATCCGTAAAAATTAACGCCATAAAGCGCGGTAGACACGCCTCCATCCAGCTGCAACGCACTCTGCCCGAAGAAGTCGGTAAACTCCCCGTGATAATCAAATTTCAAACCTTTGGTTTCTAAGGCTAAAACGCCACCGAGTGTATGTTGAGAGGCAAACGGCTCCTTCTTGAAACCATACTTTGTCAGCGTTCCGCCGACACCCAGTAAAATGCCGTTATCTGGGTTAAGACCAATAACCGGAATCAGGGATAGGAAGTCATAGTTTTTGTCTAGTGAATGCCGACTGTAGGTATTGTACCGAGCGATGGGGGACCGCCGGTCCTTTACGCCGCGGACGCTATTGAAGTCAGAATCATCCGTTGCCTCCGTATAATCATAATAAGAGACCTTGGTAAGACGATCTCCCTGCTTGTCTTTATTTCGGACCTGGTCATCCCCGGTGCCACCGACCAAACGGATTCGCATACCAGGCTGGCTGGTTCCTGAAAACTCAAAATTGTCTTTGTTTTCAAGTCCGTATAAAACGATTTCCTTGGTTTCCTTCGCCAGGAGTAGGCGCTGATAATACGCTTTACCGTCCCGGTCACCGTCGCCGTCGGCATCGAATATCTGTACCATAACATCACCATTTTTACGAATATTAATGGCGAATTGATCGTTTTTATCCGTACCGATTATGTCGACCTTTTTGGCGTTAAATTCATACAATTCGGTGACCAGATCGATGAGATTGTCCCGACGCCCTTTCAGTGTTGCGATGATTTGCGCAGCATCCGCCCGATAGATTTCTTCGGGCCAGGTTTCTTTAAAGGCTGCCTCAATTACTTCATCGGTCACTGTTGCCTGCAGGTGGCGCGCTTCGCGCTTCCACGTTTCTCGGTCAATACCCGCAAGAAAAGTCGCATCAAAGAAGCGATTTCCGTGAGTACTCCAGTGGATGGCATTAGGTTTTGCTTTAAAGGGAGCCAATGGGCGGGTATCCGGAACCAACATCCTGGCTAAGCCCAGAAGCGCACCATCGTAATGAGAGAAGGCCTGATCCCGATCCCGCGGTATGGGGCTGTAATAGGTCCGCCCATCATCTTTTTTATTCACGATCCATCGCCATTGATCATCATGGCGATCCCAGTCGCCGATCAGGATGTCGAAGGCTCGAGCGCGTGCCATGGCTTGGTGATCAAGCACATGTTTATGTGAATGCCGGATATGGGCGAGCATTTTAGACGTACTAATAATGTCTTCTGCATTATCAAAAGAGGCTTCTTTTCCCCACAGGTCATCGTCAGGTCGCTCTTCTACCAGGTAGGCTTTGTCTCCGAACTGGGCGTTGTATTTCCCAAGGGCTGGTTGAGCTGGAATGTAGTACAACTCAGGGTTTGTGTGATTAATCCCGCTTGCCGCGGCTAATGGGGCTACGGGTAGTGCTGACAATGGGTGTGCAGCGGTAAAGGCATCAGCCACCAAACTCTGGATGGTTCGCGATTGGCTCAACTCATACCCCAGTGTAGCTGAGGGGTCTTTGGCCAATGAACGCATGGAGTACTGCTTCCCATCTGCAGCCTCCAGCCTGATAGATTTGGTTTGGTTTCCTCCACCTGCTTTTATTGTTTTCAGTCCGCCTTTGAAAGTCGCCAGATCGAGAAGATTCAAATCAATTGTCTCATTAAAACTCTTGCGGTAATGGTCACCAAGAACGATTAAGCCCAATTTGCTGCGGTTATAATCTTCGTGCACCAGCTGGCATTCCACCGTTTCAGAAGTAAGTGGATATTTATCGTAAGCGGATACTTGGACGTAATTGTCCGCCGCCGGCGGGGATTGGATCTCTTTCTGATAGAGCAACCGTTCGTTCCCTCCGTTTTCGTCCACGGTATAAAACGCTACCCACATCGATCCATCATCATAAAGGTCCAGCTCAGACCAGCCCCGCCCACCGTAGGCAAAGCGACTCCCATCTCCCATCCCCGCCGGGGCCACCTTTGAGCCGGCACCACTGACGATGTAGCGCTGATTATCTTTCTCTATATATTGGAGGTTGTGTTCATGACCGGAGACAAAGGTCGCATTTCCATTTAAGCGAACCTCGGCGAGGAGGCCTTTATGCAGCTCCTGAAAAGAAGCATTGACGTTGTCTTGCAAGCTACCAACATTAGTGCGCAAGAACGGTAGTAGAAAGCTTATTCCCGGGATGGGCAACAGTAGATCTTTAGCGGTGAAGCGCCCACCGTGCCTCCCGTAAGTTTCCATCGGATGATGCATTACCACCACGATGTTCTTCTCCTTATTACCTTTCACTGCGTCCTTAAAAAGACGCATAAATTCTGTTCGGTTAGTGGCCTCACAACCCTGATTGATGCCAGGGTGGCCTTTCCAGTTCGTCAACCACCATTGGGAATCGATGACAATGTAAACTAGGTTATCATTTACCTCAATTACTTCGGGGCCTCCACAACCGACCTCTGGTTGCCAGATCTTCTTACTGCCGAGCTCGTCCTCAACGAATTTTTTCTGCCGCCGAAGACCGTCCAGTCCATACTTGTACCAATCATGATTGCCGGGAATGAACAAAACCTTACCCGGATAGTCCTTCACCGCATTGGTCTGTAAAAGAATTTTATGCTCCGCCAGCTCCCGCTCTTCCGCCTTCTTTTTCGGCATTCCTACAGGGTAGATATTGTCTCCCAGGAAAATGACGGTACTGTTCTTCGGAGCAGTTAACAGCCTTTTCTCCAGATGACTTATCACCGGCAGCGTTTCACCTTTAGCAGCATTCCCCGCATCGCCAATCAAGTAGGTTCGGTAGGCCAGTGTTTTCCCTTCTGGGCTGGGCTGCGCCGACCAATCAGCCTCCATCTTAGCTACCTGGGGCACGTAGTTGGCACAACTGACCTGTAAGCAGACTAATAAGAAAAGTCCGAAGGACGTTTTGAGGAAATGAGAAGTCATATCAACAAGTTATTATGAATCAGTAAGAGAATGATTGGTATTTAGTAAAACACATGGCAAGCGCCAAACATAGAGACACTAATGATGATACCGGCCAGGAAAATATCGTAAGATATCCTGATCATACTGTAGCGCCGACTGAGGTCAACCCCCAGGCGGTGAATGTCTCTTTTGATTGTTGCGTACAAAAAATCACGGTCCTCCATAACCCGAGTAATGGCAATTTCGTATTCCTCTATCGGCATTTTATAGAAGTCATCAAAAGTCATTAGTCCGGCCGTCCCTGCAGCTATTTCTTCGGAGGAAAAGGTCCCCCGTTGAACTTTGGGTCGGGTAGCAAAAATGGCAAACGTCATCGAGGCAATATTCGTCAGAACCATCGGCCCTATCGCCCAGAGGAGATGTGGATCTTGGTCTAATCGGGTATAGAGGCTGCCAAGGACAATTGACATGATGATGGAGTTCACCGTAACCAGAATGTTTGACTTAGTGTCCACTATTGACCGTCGGGTATAGAGGTTCTTGGAGGCAAGACGAAACCAAGTCTCAATACCTTTTTCCGGAACCCCCTCCTTCTCCTTTTTTAGCTGCTTCTTAAGCTGCTTAAGTGCCGTCTTGTCGATACCAAATTCGGTCATTAAGTCTACTTCAGCTTGCTTATCATTCATATCGTTATTTATTTTTCTTCTGGAGTTAAGATAGAGATAACCTTTAGTACTTCGCCACGAGCTCTTCACAAGGTACTACCGTAGGCTTTATGTCCATTTTCCTGAATAGGTTAAAAGCTTCCAGCAACCTGTATTTGGTAAGTGTTCCCAATGCAGTTCTTTTTCAATAAGCGTAAAGTAGGCTAATAAATTGGCTGCGAAGAATAGTAACCACCGAGAGTTACCTTATGCGACACATTGGCAACACAAGCTACCTCCGACAGGCTGCTAGCAGCCTCTCAGGCGCAGGCGCTGAACTCATCCACAATTCCGTTTATTAACGGCTTTTGAATCGGCGGGTGCCGACTTATCGGCTGGCGTGGATCAAACCACCCCCCACAACATCATCTCCTTCATAAAACACCGCACTCTGGCCGGGAGCCACCCCCCGCACTTCGGCGAAGAAGTCGACAGAAAAGCGGTCGGGAGAGATTTGCTCGACGAGGCTCAGTGTACCGGCGTCTTTGTAGCGGACCTTAGTCGTGAACTCCATGCCTTCAGCAGGTAATTCTGTGTATTTCTGCAACGTGGCTCCGCCGACCATCATCCCATTCCGGACGAGGTCATCTAGCCTACCGAGGGTGACCTCGTTGGTGGCAGCATCGATCTTGGTCACGTACATCGGCTCCCCGAAAGCAATACCAAGGCCTTTGCGTTGTCCGATCGTGTAGAAAGGGTAACCGGCGTGCTTGCCCATTTTTTTGCCCTCTACAGAAACGAAATTCCCTCCGGTAACCTTCGCTTCTAAATCGGGTAAGCGACGTTTGAGAAAGCCTCGGTAATCGTTATCAGGAACGAAACAGATTTCAAAGCTTTCCGCTTTTTTACTCAGTTCCTCGTGTCCCCAGTCGTAGGCCAGTTGGCGCACTTCAGGCTTGGTCATGTGGCCGAGTGGGAAACGACTGCGAGCCATGCATTCCTGGCTGAGGCCCCAGAGCACGTAGCTTTGGTCCTTATTCGAGTCTGCACTTTTGCGAACGTTCCACCGGCCGGTATCCGACTCGTTCAACTGGGCATAATGTCCGGTAGCAATAAACTCACAGTCCATCGCATCAGCCCGCTTCAGCAGCGCACTCCATTTGATGTGGGTATTGCATAACACGCATGGATTCGGGGTGCGGCCAGCCATGTATTCATCAACGAAATTATCGATAACGTGGTCACCGAATTCTTCTCGTATATCGATAATGAAGTGCGGAAAACCCATATCAACAGCCACCTTACGGGCATCGTTAATCGAGTCAAGGCTACAACAACCAGTCTCCTTTTTGGAGCCCCCGCTGTTGGCATAATCCCAGGTTTTCATGGTAATACCGACGACCTCATATCCCTGTTCATGTAGGATCATGGCCGTAACGGTGCTATCGATGCCGCCACTCATGGCGACGAGTACACGTCCGTGCTTACTCATAATTAGTTGTTTTTCGCGCAGGTTCAAGGGCCCGGCCAAAAGTACCTGCCAGGTCGTTAAGCATTCATTGCTTTTCGCTCCAACAGGGGCGCAAAGGTAATGCTTGTTGAAGACAGGAAGTTGCAAATGTTTTAGCGGGATAGTTTTAGGGCGCTGTCGCGGGTGCAAGAGAAGGTGGCCAGAAGCAAAGCCACTTGTGATACCCCTCCAATATCCCGTCCTCGAAAAACGATGTAAGCCTTTCTGATTATGTAGACCGGACGCTGCCTAACTGACAAAGACCACCGTAAATGACGTGACCAAGTACATATCCTTACTCTCTACCGTATGCTACTAAACCAAATCATCCATTACGGCCTGGAAGCAGCCGAAAAATTCAATCGCCTCCAGACTAGTCCGGAAGTGGCCCAGTGGCAAGTATTAAGGAAGCTTCTGACCAATGCTCGCAACACGGCGTACGGTAAAGCTTACGATTTCGCGGGGCTTCTCAAAGCTAAGAACCTCACGCTTGAATTCCAGAATCAGGTACCGCTTGCGGATTATAACGATTTGTTTACCCATTGGTGGGAGCGGGTTTATGAAGGCCAGAAGGACATTACCTGGCCAGGGCGACCAGATTACTTTGCCATGAGCAGCGGTACCAGCGGTGCGGCGACAAAGTATATTCCCATCACCAAAGCCATGCTAAAATCCCTCAGCAAAGGTGCTTTCCGGATGTTCTCTACTTTCCCGGATTACGAGCTGGGAGAAGACATCTACACCACTTCCTGGCTATCCATCGGCGGAACCACCGAGCTGAAAACTGAGGGTAAACGCCAGTTCGGCTACCTAAGCGGTATCAACGCGCGGGAGCAGCCAGTCTGGGCGAGGAGCTTTTATAAGCCGGGGCGAGAGATTGCAGGCATTGCGGATTTTGATGAGCGGATGGAAGCCATTGCCCGCAAGGCGCCGGAGTGGGACATTGGGGTGATCGTCGGGATTCCGCACTGGGTGCAGCTGACGCTGGAACGAATTGTGGAGATGCACAAGCTGGACAATATCGCCGATATATGGCCGAACGTGAAGCTATTCGTGTCAGGTGGCGTGGACTACGAACCTTACGTTAAGAGTTTTACCCGTTTGATTGGCCATCCGATCAAGTACCTAAATACCTACCTGGCCAGCGAGGGCATGTTTGCCTTTCAGCGTCACCCCGATGCACCGGGAATGCAGTTATTGCTGGATAACGGTATCTACTACGAGTTCTTACCATTTAATGAGGAGAACTTCGACGAAGAAGGGGATATGCGGCCAAACAGGAGCCCCCTGACCATCAACCAGGTAGCAAAGGGCGTGGACTATGCCATGCTGATCTCTACCTGTAGCGGAGCCTGGCGTTACCTGGTTGGCGACACCATTAGGTTCGTAAACACGGAAAAAGGAATCATTCGGGTAAGCGGTAGGACCAAGCACTATGTGAACCTGGCGACCGAGCACCTGACGGTAGACAATATGAACGCCGGTATCGTAGCCGTCGAAAAGGCGCTGAACGTTCGCATCCCAGAGTTCACCATCGTACCGGTCAAGGACGACACCTACATTGCGCACGAATGGTACGTCGGAACTAAGGATAAGCTGACGTCCGAAAAGATGACTTCGCTACTTGATGCCGCACTAGGCGTGGTAAACGATGACTACAAATCAGAGCGTAAAACCGCCCTGAAGATCAAGGTGACTGTCGTCCCGCTACAGCTGTTCTACGACTGGCAGCAAGAAGGGGGACAAAACAACGGACAGAGTAAAATCCCACGCGTGATGAAGGGGGAAGGCAAGAAACGATGGCTGAGCATAGTGGGCCAAGCTGAAAAGCCGGACATCAGTAACCGACGGGACATACAATTGGGATCATTTGACTGGTAAAGCTGGAACAAGCGCGGGCATTATTGACCGCTTCAATGGAAGGAAGTATTGATTCCCCCGAAACGGCCAATCCAATCAGCACATCCCTGGCCGAACCCTTCAAGAAGTAAGTTCGATTAAAGGGTTTATCCGTTAGGCACGAGGTGTTCGCGAAGCAACACCAGGCGGAGTTTGACCGGATAAACGCCAACCAAGTGAGCGCGAAGCAAGATGCCGCTGCCTATTCCGATAAAATGGTTAAATTGGAAAAAGAAATTGACAAACGTACTAAAGTCACTGAAGCATAAATGAAAGCCGAGGCCGGGGTGGAAATGGCCGGAGCCCTCGCCGAACTGCGCAACCACGTGCT
The DNA here is from genome assembly GCA_047626445.1 of Neolewinella sp. Classification (GTDB taxonomy): domain Bacteria; phylum Bacteroidota; class Bacteroidia; order Chitinophagales; family Saprospiraceae; genus Neolewinella. Next base: position 5,573 of record JBLHRW010000041.1, on the reverse strand, counting down.
GAAACGCGACTACCCAGATAGCGACATCAGCCGGATGCGCATCATCATCGCCGAAGGCAGTGACCAGCTGCTCACCGCTTTCTCCGATGCTTCCAGTACAGACGCGCGTACCGCACTTGAAGGTATGGGCGTGGAACTTCTTTTTGGCCAGTTCGTAGAACATTACGACGGCAACGTCGCCCGCTTCAAAGACGGAAAAGAGATTCCGTGCGCTACCCTGATCTGGGGCGCCGGAGTAAAGGGCATCGTCGTGCCTGGATTAGCGGAGGCCGCCGTGGCAAAATCTCAATACCACGTCGATGAATACCTAAAAATAAGCGGGTATGACGACGTTTACGCCCTGGGAGATGTTGCTCACCAGACAACGGAAAAATGGCCCAGGGCGTCCCTTGAGGAAGAGCTTACTGAAACGCCGGTGACCAACCCAAAAGTTTGATTAAGTAGTTAGGTGAAGTATGCGGCCTGTCGCGCGATGAGAATGATACGACCAAGGGCGAATTAGTTCGCCCCGTATTGGTTACCTTCCTCAAGTAGTTGCTCTGCTGTAACCGCCCCCAGCCCCAACCGCCTAATCCGGTCCCCCACAGTAACGTCAATCATTTCCCGTTCCAGCTCCGGATACTCCGAAGGCGTAACGCTGCGGATGAAGCGGCCCTCCCGCAGCAGGTGGATCTCGTCACACGTAGCACTTAGGGTAGAGAATATGTGGGAAGAAATCAAGATGGTTTTCCCAAGACGCTTCAGCTCATGGATGATTTCCGTGATGATGATGTTACTTTGAATGTCAACACCATTGAAGGGCTCATCAAGAATAAGCACCTCGTTGTGCTGCAAAAGTACACCGAGCAGCGCCAGCTTTTTTTGCATGCCAGTGGAGTAGGATTCGGCGTACTCGTCCAGCGGCAAATCGAATACATTGCGCTCATCCAGGTTCTCCGGATCAATTTGCCGGGCCTGGCAAAGCAGGCGGAGGTATTCCCGTCCGGTCATTTTGGGGAAGAAGTAGTTATTGGTTTGCAGCAACCCAAGTACGTGCCGAAACGCTGGGTTGCCACTCTTTACCGTGCCTTCGTGCACGATCAACCCGGCAAGGCAACGGAATAAGGTCGTTTTGCCGGCACCGTTCTCCCCGATGATGCCGTAAACTTTCCCGGGGGAAAAATCGGCGGTAATGCCCTTCAGGACTTCGTTACGTCCGTAGCTTTTTTTCAGCGCTTTTAGTTCAATCATCTGGTTGTTTTATCAAGCGAGGACAAGGCCGAGCCGACGGACTGCCCGTTGGTAGTAGTAAGGAATTAGGAAGAGTAATAATGGCGGGATGACCATACCGGATGCCACGATAAATGCTTTGACGATGTCCATCTCATCAGGGTAGGCAGCGTATTTGACCGTGATGACCAGACTCAGGTAAAGCAATGCCAGAAGTTGCCCTCCGGCGATCAGCGCCCATTGATCTGGGAAAAAGATCAGCAGGCTTACTACGAAGGGCAATCCCAGCAAGACCAAGTGCCCGCAACCCAACATCAGTTTTCGGTTAAGCAGTTGCTTACCCGTAAGGGAATGCACCCAGACGTAAAAGCCCGGTTCAGGCCTTTGGTAGAAGGACATGGCCCCAAATACGGTAATAAACCAGGCAAAGACAGACAGCTCGAAGTTGTCCGCCCGGATCCCCATGACCAGTAAGAATACCGCAATGAGCAGCAACCACCAGTATTGCCGAAAACCGAGGGCGAACTCAAAGGGATGCCGGGAGAAAGGCGTCGGCAAAGCAAAAGAACTGAACCCGCCGCCAGAGCGAAGGGTCATTGCTCCTCCAACCAATAATTGCACCAGCGCCAGCGCCCAAAAACCCTTAAAGAGGAAAAGTAATAGAAAGGGCAACGTGACCAGACCATTTTCCAGTAGGCGAATTTTCCTGAATGCGGCTTTACCAAACTGCAACTGCAGGAAATCATTACGCTTCCTGCCACTGAACGAATTATAAGCCGTCAGACTACCTGCGGCAATGAGGTAGGCGGCATAATCAGTCCGTTCGATCAGTAGGAGACTAACCGTGACAAATAGGATCGGAACCAGTAGATATACCAGCCAAGGTGCCAGCCCCCACCCTCTCAGGAAGCGCTCAACGATCACCTTTTGTAGTTTAAAATAGTCTTTCATGAAGTCCTTTAGAAAGGTGCAAGGTAACTACCATGCTCGAAACGCTATGATATTCAAGGCTAGGATACAGGGCAATCGCAAAGTATAGGTGGAGGATCTCCTACAAGGTTTACCTTTGCATAAACAGGTTAAATATTTCTCCCATGCGTTTATTGACTGTTCTATGTTGTCTGATTTTTTCCGCGTCACAAGCGGCCAGCCCCTGGCCACAACCCAAAGGTAAAGGCTACTTCAAGCTGTATGAGTGGTGGTTGCAGTTCGACCAACATTTCACCAGCACCGGAGAGCTGGACCCTAACGCCACCCTGGGGCTCTACAATACTTCCGTTTACGCAGAGTATGGGCTAACTGATCGGCTGACCGGCGTCATTAACCTTCCTATTTACAGTCGCAACGTAATCAACAACCAAGTCTCGGGCACCCGCGGCAACGTAACCCTCCCCGGAGAAGCCATTGGCGGATTAGGGGACACCGATGTTTCACTGCGTTATGCCCTCAACGCTCCGGGGTCGGCCTTACCCATTTCCGCGACGCTGACTTTTGGCTTACCACTCGGCGAGTCGGCCGGCGGGGAGCAAATGAACCTACAAACGGGCGACGGTGAATTCAACCAAATGCTTTCCCTCAGTGCTGGTAAAAGCCTGACTAGAGATCTTTATGCTACTGCCTCCCTGGGTCTCAACAACCGCAGTAACGGCTTCAGCGATGAATTCCGGTACGGGCTGGAGGCTGGTTACGGATTGGCCGGCCAACGGGTGTGGCTTATCGGCCGCCTTAACGGCAGCAAATCCTTCATGAACGGGGAAACGGCGGAGACGATCTCCTCTACCAGTATCTTCAGCAACAATGCCGAGTACCTTAGTCTTGGTGGAGAAGTCAACGTGTATGTGACCCCAAAATTAGGCTTGAGTGTAGGTGCAGCAACTGCGCTGAGTGGGCGTATTATTGCCGCAGCTCCGTCGTTCAGTGTTGGCGTGTTCCTTGATACTTCTAAGTAATTGACCTAATGAGAATCCTACTGATTTCTGCTACCCTCTTCGAAACGGAACCCACCATAAACTGGCTGAGGGCCAGGGCGGAACGGGAAGAGGGTAATGTCTTGCATTTCGGTACCGTTTCCGTCGAAGTTTTATTTACCGGAGTCGGACTTACCGCTGCGGCCTACGTCCTTGGTCATCGTTTTGGGAGTGGTCCCTTACCACAGCTGGCCGTGCAGGCTGGCGTTGGCGGCGCGATTGATCCGGCGTTGGCCCTGGGGCAGGTAGTCCGCATTACCTCTGAGCGTTTTGGTGATGTAGGGGCGGAAGCACCGGATGGGACGCACCTTAGCCTCGGAGAGATCGGTTTACATCCTGGCAGGCCTTTTAACCAACAGGAAGTACTGGAAATACCCCAAGGATTAGCTGCCCTGCCATTTACGGAGGCCGCCGGTGTTTCTGTAAACCGCGTAAGTGGATCAGCGATCGGCATCTCTAGGCTGCGGACGCGATTTCCGGAAGGCCAGGTCGAGAGCATGGAAGGCGCTGCGTTTTTTTACGCTTGTTTGCAAGCAGGGATTGAGCCACTGCAATTACGGGCCATCAGCAATTATGTCGAAGTCCGTAATCGCGAGGCGTGGAAAATGAAGGAGGCGATTGTCTCCCTCAATGATACACTCCAGCAATTATTGAGCGCGTTCATTCAGGCTTAATATTATGCGCGGCCGCAGGTGCACGGGAAGGAATAAAGCAAGCAGGGGAAACCATAGCGCGATGCCCGGGACCTGTTCGACAGCTTTTAAGCTGTTGTTCTTCTGCCTTCAGGCTGAAGCCTAAAAGCGGCTAAACGATCACATAATGGTACCTCCACAAAAAGATTTAGCACAACTCCCCCGACGGAGACATGCCAATCAAAGACCTGATCTACTTTGGGGAAGAACTCGGCGCAGCTTATTACAAATCGCGGTGACTAGTAAAAAGCGTATCTTCTCCCGTCAAATCAACACCCCAAGAGAAATGCGCAAACTACTGTACCTCCTTTGCTCCTTAACCATTCTCAGCACCAGCGTCCGCGCCCAAACCCTGCCTGCGGCCAAACAACGCGTCGTGCAGTCCGTCGAAAGCCGGAATGCGGAGCTGATTGAAATGTCGGATAAGATCTGGGCCCTGGCGGAAGTTGCATTCGAAGAAGGGGAGAGTTCCAAAATCCTTTCAGATTACGCTGAGAAAGAAGGCTTCCGGGTCCGCCGTGGCGTCAGTGAAATGCCAACGGCGTTCATTGCGGAATATGGCAGCGGAAAACCCATCATCGGTATTCTGGGGGAGTTCGACGCCCTACCCGGCATCAGCCAAAAAGCGCAACCGACTAAGTCGCCGTTGAACCCCGGGGCTGCCGGGCACGGCTGTGGGCACAACCTCTTTGGTGTAGGTAGCCTGGCTGCTGCGATCGCCGTCAAAGACGCGATGGATCGTGGGGAGGTGCAAGGTACTATCCGCTTTTACGGTACCCCTGCCGAGGAGAAGTACTTCGGTAAGCTCTACCTGGCGCGGGACGGGCAATTCAGCGACCTAGATGCCTGCCTAGACTGGCACCCATCGGCCCAAACCAGTGCTAATGTACAATCGTCGCTTGCCCTGGTCGACTTCATCGTAGAATTCCGCGGCCAGGCTGCGCACGCCAGTGCCGACCCCTGGAACGGCCGTTCCGCCACCGATGCCATGGAACTGATGAGCGCCGGCATCAACGCTTACCGAGAGCACGTTCAGCCAACGGTACGCATCCACACCCACATGCAGCAAGCCGGCGACGTTGTTAACGTAGTGCCCGATTACGCTAAATTCTGGGTCCGGGTCCGCGACTCCAAAAGAGAAGGGATGGTTGCCGTATGGGATCAGGTAAAAGAAATTGCCCGGGGTGCGGCCATCATGGCCAACGTGGAATACGAGATCAGCCTCGTTTCCGGCCTGCATGAAGTACTCGTCAACCGTGCAGGAGGTGAAGTACTGCAGAAGAACCTCGAACTGTTGGGCGACCTCACCTACACCGATGAAGAGACTACTTTCGCCCACGGCATTCAGGATGCCACTGGTAAGAACCCGGTGGGTATTGACGGTACGATCAAGCCCCTGCTGGCCACCCGTGAACACCCGGGGGGAGGCAGTACGGACGTTGGTGACGTGAGTTGGTTGGTACCTGAAGTCCGGCTTGGGGTCACTACTGCTCCCGTCGGCACCCCTTGGCACAGCTGGGCAGTAGTTGCCTGTGGCGGCATGAGCATAGGCCATAAAGGGATGAGTTACGCCGGCAAAGCACTGGCGCTTACGGCCTGTGATCTCTTCCAAAGTCCTGAAACGCTGAAGGCAATGCGCACAGAATTCAATGAGCGTCGCGGTGACGCTAAATATGAGGCCATTCTGCCGGCTGCCGGCCCACCG
>JBLHRW010000040.1:0-20571 GCA_047626445.1 Neolewinella sp. | reverse complement strand
GCTTTTGTTCTCACCGAATTTACAAATCCTTTGCATAGCCTCAGTTACGGAAATGATTTTTAAATTTGGTGAGGGCAAAATAAGACGGTCAAAAGCCGTAAGTTATTTATACGGCGTTCCCAAGGGTATATTTTTTATCGGGTAAATTCACAACTCCTTCAATGGTGTCAGATTGAAATTGAAAAATGGACAACTTGACTTTGATAATTCTTTTTCCCCCACAATAAATTAATGGTAACTAGCAGTAAAATTATGATGGAAATTGTTTTTGATATTCTATTCATTGGAAAAAATTATACTGATACCTAGTTTAAATCCAAGTCCATTTTGTTGTGAATAATCGATGGTTTCTGTTGGGGTACTAATTGTGTGAAAACTCAATGGAGAATCAAATCCCAGAGAAAATTTCAAGAAATATTCCCATATATAATTATAAGCTAAGCCTGCCTTAATGATATAAATATCTGTTGTACTAACTTCATTATCCGCTGCATAGGCAATGGAAAAATATTGGGTAGTAGCTAATACTTCCGAGTAACTTTTATGATTTATTTTTTTTGCCACAACCTTATTCTTTCTGGAAAAATAATTTCGATACCTCGCTTTTGGTTTTGAAATTTAAGACTAGTGGTCTGTCAATATTGAATTTGTGGGTAAGGTGCTGATGAATTTTGGTGTTGAATGAGGCGAAGGATTCCTTGCATAGCCGTAGCTACGGAAGGAGTTCTTCAACGAAATTCAGCACCAAAAGGCATCGCAGATTACCCCAACATTTAATGTTGACAGACCACTAGGCAGGGTTGGCCCTAGCCTCCGAGCCGTCCGACCGCCTACACACCGGCGCTGCCGATGCTCAGAGCGGCCCGACGGCCTGCGGCTTATTTGCCGGGCTCAATCAGCATGTCACTATAACTATTCTCCACCAGCTCGTCTTCACGTACCCCGAGGTAAGCAATGTAATCCTGGCATTGTTGGAGGAGGTCCTCCCGCTGGTCCGCGGCATCTCCAATGGCCTCGATTTCGATGAAGCTGCCCAGTCCAATCACTTCGTCCAGGTGAAACTTTACGTTGCCGATGAAAAATATCTCCCGCTGCTTGTCTACCTTGACCCAGGTACCGAGGGCTTGTCCGAGGGTCGTCGCAAAGCTGTTGGCGAGTTCCTGGGTGTCAATTTTAGTCAGGGCAACGGAGCTGTCTTTCGGCCCCGCCTGATTGCCGCGGCGATAAAAGATGAGGCTGTGCTCAATGTTGCCGCTGCGGAGTTTCAGCCGTCCCTCTGGGACGTTGAAGTAATGATCGATCTGGTGATCCGTTCCCTTGGCTTCGGCACCTCTGGCCAGCAATAAGGCGCGTTGCTCGGCGGTGCGGGTGGTACGGGCTTTGATTTCTACTAGGTGTTTTTGCATGAGCGCAAACCTACCTAAATTGAAGCGTTTTGCCTCATTATTGACTTTTAGCTTGGCTAGCAATAATTACTTGAAATCGCTGGAAATACTCTTTTGTTGCCGCCTCCAGCGAAGTAAATGATGAGAAAGCACGGCTAAATCCCCAATTTTTAGTTTTTCATAACGCTTTTTCTCCAGCAGGCTTTCTAAGTTTGTAGCCTATGAGATTGCTGACACTCACCCTTGCCCTGATTACCTTCCTCTGCACCTGCGGCCGCGCCCAAACCACGCCCGATAAATTGCCCCGCGATGAAACCAATGTAGCCTTCATCAAAGGCAAAACAGGCTTCATCATCGATAGCCTGACCATACGTACTACACTGGACACCGTCCCATACAGTTTCGCTTTTCCGAACGACACACTCCTGCTCGACATCTCCATCTTCAAGCCCGCCGACGAACTCACCCTTGAAACCTTTGCCGGGGGGCATTCCTTCGGCCGGCGCAGCTGCTGGGTCGATGCCCCCACCGCCGACGTCTACCTCTCCGTAACGGCTGGCCGGAATACTATTGATTCGGTGGGCCTCTCTCCCATTAACCGACTTTACCGGCGGGAGGTTGCCACCATAAGGGCCATGAAGGACCCCACGCTCGTTAAAAAAGCCATTGGAGAAGCCATCTACCAGTACTCGGAATTGCTCTTCGCCGCTGATTTTTTGAATGCTTTCGCGGATCTGCCGAACCTGAACAGGATCGACATCGAAGGGGTTAAATACCTACTGAGGGACGAGATTGGGCGGGTGAAAAGCCACCCTCGTTTTGAGGCCCCAAGAAAAAAAATTAAACTTTTAGCTAGCCGTCTGCCCGGGAAACTGGACAAGTACGAACTGAGCAGTGTTACTGGCCAATCGGTCACGCTGGAAACGCCCAACAAGTCGTTCTACATCCTCAATCTTTACGATTCCAGTAGCGCCGCCTGCCGCAAGGAGCACGAGCTGATCGCTAATTCCCTAGCAACCGATAGCCTTTTTATCGGCGTCCCCATATTCAGTATTAGCCAGGAAAAGTCAGAAAAGGCCTGGCGAGACTACGTAAGTAAAGGTGGTTTCAGCTGGCCGCATTACTACGAAGACCAGGCCGCAAAACGCAGGCTCTTCGAAGAATTGCAGCTTTATCCGGATGGGACCTACGTACTGATCAACAAAAGGAATCTGATCGAAGGTGTATATAACGACGTAAGCAAACTAGCCGCCGCGCTGATGTGGCGCCGCATTAGTGGTAAACTGGGGGCTAGTAAGCCTTAGCAAAAATTACCCGCTGCTTACTAGGCTTGCCGGTAAGAATACACTTGCCGTCTTCTTCAGGCGCATCGTTAGGAATACACCGGATCGTCGCCTTGGTCATTTCTTTGATCTTCAGCTCCGTTTCGGAAGTACCGTCCCAGTGAGCGTAGATGAAGCCAGGGATGTCGCGGTTCAGGATCTCCTGGAGTTCCTCCATGGTGTCTACCCGGTGAGAGTTTTCCTCGCGGAAATCAATGGCGCGTTGCAGTAGGTTGTTCTGGATGTCGTCAAGTAGGCCGACCACGTGGTCGATGATGCCGTCCAGGGGCTGGCTGGTTTTCTCCTTCGTGTCCCGGCGGGCCACTTCAATGGTGCCGTTCTCCAGGTCACGCTTACCGAGGCCGAGGCGCACGGGGATGCCCTTCAGTTCGCTTTCGGCGAACTTGAAACCGGGGCGTTTCTTCTTGTCTTTGTCGTAGCTCGCCCGAACGCCGCGTGCCTTCAACTCCGCCATCAGCTCTTCGGCTTTAGCGTCGAGGGCTTCGTTGGGTTTAGGGATCGGGACGATGATTACCTGAATCGGGGCGAGCTTCGGAGGAAGTACCAGTCCTTCATCATCGGAGTGGGTCATGATCAGACCGCCGACGAGGCGGGTGGATACGCCCCAGCTGGAAGCCCAAACGTATTCTTCCTTATTGTTTTCGTTGGCGAACTTCACGTCGAAGGCCTTGGCGAAATTCTGCCCCAGGTTGTGGCTGGTACCCGCCTGTAGGGCCTTGCCGTCCTGCATCATCGCTTCGATGGTGTAGGTGTTGACGGCGCCGGCAAAACGCTCGTTTTCCGACTTTACGCCACGGATGACGGGCATAGCCATGAACTCCTCGGCGAAGGTGGCGTAGATCTCCTGCATCTGTAGGGTCTCCTCCTGTGCTTCCTCGGCGGTAGCGTGGGCGGTGTGGCCCTCCTGCCAGAGGAATTCGGTGGTGCGGAGAAAGAGGCGGGTACGCATCTCCCAACGGACGACGTTGGCCCACTGGTTAACCAGCAGAGGAAGGTCCCGGTAGCTGGTGATCCAGTCGCGGTAGGTGTTCCAAATGATGGTCTCAGAAGTTGGCCGAATGATTAGCTCCTCCTCCAGTTTAGAGGTCGGGTCAACGATGACGCCTTCCCCATTCGGATCGTTCATTAGGCGGTGGTGGGTAACGACCGCACACTCCTTGGCAAAACCTTCCACGTGGGCGGCTTCGCGACTCAGGAAAGACTTGGGAATCAAGAGGGGGAAATAGGCATTTTGGTGGCCAGTTTCCTTGAACATATCGTCGAGCTGACGCTGCATTCGCTCCCAGATACCGAAGCCGTAGGGCTTGATCACCATACAGCCCCGTACGGCGGAATTGCTGGCCAGATTGGCGTTTTTAACGATGTCGAGATACCACTGACTGTAATCTTCTTCTCTGGGGGTAACAGCGCTTGCCATATTGAACTATATCTTGTGTGTCAACGTTTTATATAATGCGGGGCCGCAGGTGCAAACAAAAGGTTTTGCAAAGCAGCAATGTTACCAAACACTGCTTCTTTTGTCCTATACATTGCACCGGCGATCGCGCCGAATTCGAACTCTGCCTACAGCTCGCTGCGAGTAGAAACCGAATTTAAAGCCATATGGTAGAGGAGAAAGTTGCTTTTTCCGTCGTCCAGAAGCGATTTAACGCTTGTTTTTACGGCTTTAAGCCCTCCTTAACCAAATGGGAGGCACAAAAGTACTACTTTCGACCTTGTAATAAGTGGCAGACTCACGGATTACATCAAACTTATAATATTATGCGCAAGCAAAGCATCTTCTCCACAATTTTTAGCCTTCTGGCCTTATTGTTCGTTGCGTCCCCGGCTATGGCCCAGTACGACGACGTCTATTACAACCCTAGCGATTATAATACTACAGAGTATTCTTCGTCCGACAGCTACGATGCTGACGATAGCTACGACGATGACGCTTATGCTGCTAACGAGTCCAACTACGATGATGATTCGTATGATTACGAATACAGCAGCCGTATCCGTCGTTTCCGTCGCCCACTCCGCGGCTTCAACTACTACGATCCTTATTACGTAGACGCTGGTTACTACAACCCTGCTTTCCGCCAGGGCGGTACCACCGTGCTGATCTACAATACCGGCTTCAACCGTGGCTTTGGTAACTCCTGGAACAACGGCTTCAACCGTGGTTTCGGCAACAACGGCTGGAACAATAGCTTCAACCGTGGTTTCGGCAACAACGGCTGGAACAACGGCTTCAACCGTGGTTTCGGCAACAACGGCTGGAACAATGGCTTCGGCAACAACGGTTGGAACAATGGTTTCAACCGTGGCTTCGGTAACTCCTGGGGCGGTGGTGGTTTCAACCGTGGCTTTGGCGGCGGTGGCGGTTACGCCTGCCCACCAACTTTCGGTGGTACCACTTACAACGTAGCCAATAACATTACGAACGTAAGCAACCGTAGCACTTCTACCCGCCCCCGCGGAACCACGACCTCCATCGCAAACCGGATCAGCCGTACTACGGCCACCCGTTCCACGCCATCGTCTGCCTCTGGTCGTTCTGCCACCCGTGGCAGCGCCGCTTCCCGGACTACTCGTCCAACAACGACCCGTTCCACTGGTCGTAGTCAGACGACCCGTTCTACACCGTCTACCCGTGCCACGCCATCTACCCGTAGCACTTCTTCAAGCCGGATCGATCGTAGCCGTACCACGGTTCGCCCTTCCGCTACTCGCAGTGCCACGCCTAGCCGGACCCGTTCTGCTACGCCTAGCCGTTCTACTCGTAGTGCTTCGCCAAGCCGTTCTTCTGGTAACCGGAGCTACACACCGAGTCGCTCCACTACCCGTTCTGCCAGCCCAAGCCGCTCTCGTTCTGCGAGTCCAAGCCGCAGTGCCAGCCCAAGCCGCTCTCGTTCTGCGAGTCCAAGCCGCAGTGCCAGCCCAAGCCGCAGCGCCTCTCCAAGTCGCTCTTCCGGCAGTAGCCGGAGTGCTGCACCAACCCGCTCTTCCAGCGGACGTGGTGGAAAATAATCTACCAACAAATACTTCGTGATTCACGGAGTGTTGATGACACCGAAAGGGTGGGAGCGCTGTTAGTGCTTCCACCCTTTTTTGTTAGGCCATTTGGTCTGTGCGGAAGACGGACGCATACTCTGCTTGCTTCGACCTGTTCCCGCTGAGGCTAGGTGCTTACCTAAAAACAAACCCTTTCCCACTACTCGGGAGTAGCCTCAAATAGCGTCTCTTCTAGAGGGGCCGCCAAACAAAACTAATGGAATACTAGGGGAATGCTCCGTTGCTGAAGAATGGAGCTACCTTAGTGTAATGAACGAGGAATTTGCTGATGCCGACTTGAAAATAAATAGACCTACACCAATAAAAATCGGAGCTGAATCATTCTGTTTTAATAAAAACACAGCCACTCAGGAAGCTATTGACGCTTTGCTTTTAGGGAAATATATTTTAATAGAAGGGTTTTATAGCAATGGCTTGAAGCTTCTAAATGAGTTGCAATCCTACCTCAAAAAAAAGTATCCAGACCAGGATTTTCAAGGACAACGAGCGTACCGGGCAGCGTATCGGAAATTATCGAATCTTGTATTGATCGAGGTTGATGAGCACAAATTGGTGGTGAAGAAAGCTCCGTTGATCGGATGGCTGGAAAAACTATATCCTGAATCGAATAGGTTCTTGTTGACGTTTCCGCAAGTTCAGGGCTTGAATAGTGCTTGGCAATGGTACCTCAATGGCGTAACAATCCCGGTGCTAAGAAATAAGATCCATCCATATTATGGGGTCTATTTTCCTACTCGTTTTGAGCATTTACAGCTTTTTGATAATTGGTTGAAGCGTTATGAAGGACCAAAAAAATCAGCTATTGATGTTGGCGTAGGAAGTGGAGTGCTTTCGTTACAATTGATGAAGCATGGCTTTCAAAAATCATTTGGCACAGATATGAATCCCAATGCGATTGTTGGATTGCAAGCGTCAATGAAAGGAACGAAGTTGTCGAAGAAAATAGAGGTCGTTTATGGCCATCTATTTGCGAAGTGGGAAAAACTAACAGAGTTGATCGTTTTTAATCCGCCCTGGTTGCCAGCGTCGCATGATTTAGATCGCCTCGATCAAGCCATATACTATAACGATGAACTGTTCCCTGAATTTTTTCAAGAGGCTAAGAAGAGATTGCTTCCGGGAGGTAGGATAGTGCTGTTGTTTTCTAACCTAGGTCAAATAACAAACGTAACACAGGAGCACCCTATAGAAAAGGAACTGGCTAAGGAGACTCGTTTTGAATTAGATAGATGCTTTAGAAAATCAGTTAAGCAGGCATCCACGAAAACGAAAAGAAACCAACATTGGCGTTCTACGGAAGAGGTGGAGTTATGGGTGCTGAAGCATCAAGTGGAGTAGCTCACTCCACATTAGGTAAAGTGATCAACACTTCCTCAATCCGTCGTTTAGATAAGGACATCACCCTAAACCGGTAGTCCTTGCAAATAAGTTCCTCTTCTAACTCCGGAAACTGCCCGTGCATCTCCAACAGGAGACCGGCGAAGGACTCCGCCTCCCCTTTGACTTCGTCAAAGGTATTAGTAGGTATGTTGAGTACCCGGCACACGTCGTTCAGTAACGTCTTTCCATCAAAGACGTAATTGAAGTCGTCAATCTGCTCATAAATGATCTCATCTCCCTCGTCGAATTCGTCCTGGATGTCGCCGATGACTTCCTCGAGTACATCCTCCAGGGTAACGATGCCCTCCGTCCCGCCATACTCGTTGACCACGATGGCGAGGTGCATTTTCTGTTGCTGAAATTCTTTGAGTAGGTCACTTACTTTCTTGTTCTCCGGAACGTAGAGGACCTCGGGCCGGACCAGTGTCATCCAGTTGAAATCTGCCTTTTCGTAGCGGTACCCCAACAGGTCTTTGACGTATAGGATGCCCCGTATTTTATCAAAATCCTCTTCGAAGACCGGGATCCGGCTGTACCCGTGTTCCCGGATTACGGCAAGAAGCTCGTGGTAATCGATCTTTTGTTCTACGGAAATAACGTCGCCTCGGGAGCGCATCACCTGACGGACCGTCACGTTGGCGAATTGGACGATCCGTTTCAGAATATCGACGCCCTGCCGGCCGCCCTCTTCGCCGTTATCTTCGTTGTTAACCGTTAGGTCAATGGCTTCATCGATTTCCTCCTGGCTGGCGGTCGCCGCATCGAGGGTGTGGTTCTCCAGCCGTTTTTCAACTACCGCTGCGCCGCTTACTAGCACGTAAGCCAAAGGACTGAATAGACTCATCATGGTGTTGATCGGCCGGGCCATCAGGTTGGCGAGCTTCAGCTTATTGTACCGGGCGTAGACCTTGGGCGCCACTTCGCCAAACAGTACAAGTAAAAAGGTTACCCCAATAACGGTGATGGAGAAGCGGACCCCTGATCCCATTTTCTCAGCTGTGAGGAAATCCAACCACGGGGCAGCTTCGAGTAAGATTTCCGCCTGCGAAACGAAAAATCCATCCGGGAAGAGCTGCCCGAGGATGACGTCTGAAAGTAGGACAATCGCAATGTTGATGAAGTTGTTGGCGATGAGGATCGTGGCCAGTAAGCGCCGGGGTTGGTCCCGAAATTTGAGGATCAGCCGGCCGTTGACCGTTTCTTTACCGTCTATTTCGTCGTAGTCGTTTGGCGTTAACGAGAAATACGCCACCTCCGACCCGGAGACCAGACCAGAAAGAAACAACAGTAAGGCGATGCTCAAAACACCCAGCCCTATTCCTGCCCCGGTACTGAGGAGAAATAGCTGAGGTAGTAAAGCCGAAAGAGGATCGGATGCTTCCAACGAATAGGTTTGCTGAGGGGCCGCAAAAGAACACCGTTTGTAATTCGGGCGGTTATTCTTTTGGTGGACCTTAAAGATTATCTGCCACAAAGATAGGGCGAAGGGAGGTACCCTTCGCCCTAATATTTTTGCATATTCTTCCCCGGTATTCACACCGGCGACCAACTTCTATCTAGAACGGCAAATCTTCCCCGTCACCGCTACCACCGGTAGCTGGTTCCGACGGCTCAGTAGCCGCCGTAGGGCTTTTGGGCGGCGGTGCCGCCGTGGTCATTGCTGGTTCTTCGCTGGGCATATAGTTGCTGCTGCCGCCGCTGCGCGGCGCAGTAGGCATCACCCGGTAATAGCTGCCAACTACCTCAGTGGTCTTACGGTTGTTACCGTCCTTGTCTTGCCATTTACGGTGGGTCAGCTTGCCCTCCAGGTAGATCAGCGAACCTTTCTTGAGGTATTCCTGTGCACGCTCGGCGAGGCCACGCCACACCACTACGTCGTGCCACTCGGTCTGCTCCTGCCATTCACCAGCCTTGTCCTTATAACTTTCGGAGGTGGCCATGCCGAACTTGGCTACCATTGCTCCGCTTTCTAGCGTGCGTACTTCCGGCTCGGCACCTAGCCGGCCAACCAACGTTACTTTATTAATCATCTTAAACTTGTTTTAAAAGAGGTCTAAAAGTAAGGTTTTATCCGCCAAGTATCTGGTGATCACCCGGGGAAAAGCTAAAATTTTAAACATTTTGTTTTTAACAACTTGTTTTTCTTCGATATTAGCAGGTAATTCAGCGTAAGTGAAATGGTGAAATATGGCAACGATCGACTGGTGGGTAAGCTGCTGCTTCAATGGTGGACTCCTGCGCGTGAAGTCGAGCTGATTCGCCGGAAGCCATTCTGGCCAGCCTTCCTGCTGGGGTAAATCTTCGGTCGTCAGCCCGTCCTGGCCCGTTTCAATCAGCGGGAACTGGTACAAAGCCTGCCAAATGTCTCCTTCACCACGTTGTTCGATGATGGTGTTTCCTTTATGATCGCTCACGATTAGAAAATGGAAATACCTTGTCCGGCGTTTGAGCTTTTTCTCCTTCACTGGGCGGTCATAAACCGTTCCGGTAGCCAGGGACGCACATTGATCAGCTATGGGGCATTTATTGCAGCCGGCTTTGCGGGGAGTGCAGACCAGGGCACCGAAATCCATGATGGCCTGGTTGAAAATTCTGGCCCTGGCATCTCCCATCGCTGATGCGACCACCCCTTCGTAGTGCTTACGCCCTTTTCCGGTATCAACCGGGGTAGCGTCATTCACGAAGCGCGACAGTATCCGGAATACGTTACCGTCCAGTACCGCCACTTGCCGGTCGAAGGCAAAAGAGGCGATTGCTGCAGCCGTGTAGGGCCCAACTCCGGGCAAAGCCCGCAGCCCTGAATAAGTGTTCGGGAAAGCTCCATCGTACTCAATGGCTACCATGCGGGCCGCCTTTAACAGGTTGCGGGCACGGGAGTAATAACCAAGTCCTTCCCAAAGCTTCATAACCGCATCGTCTTCGGCAGCAGCTAAGTCTTTTACCGTCGGGTAGGCGGCAACAAACCGTTCGAAATAGGGGAGCCCTTGCTCCACCCTGGTTTGCTGGAGGATAATTTCACTGAGCCAGATTCGATAGGGATCCTGGATGGCCTTCCAGGGCATCGGACGTAGGTCCGGCTGGTACCAGGCTAATAAGGATTGTTGAAAAAAGAGCCAATTTGTTTCGGGCATAATAGGTCGCAAGATGCAAAAAAAAAACTGCCGTGATGACAAAGCATCACAGCAGTTTAAGCACTTAATTGGTCAAAGACAAAAACAACGCTTATCGTATTTAATCCCTTGCCGTTATTGCCTGCCGGAGTGCAGGGGGCATGCTTTATTGCTCCCGTAGTTTGCCGTACTGGCGAGCAATTTTAGCTTTCAGGTCTTTACGGGCGAAAAAGATCCTACTCTT
Source organism: Neolewinella sp. (assembly GCA_047626445.1). Classification (GTDB taxonomy): domain Bacteria; phylum Bacteroidota; class Bacteroidia; order Chitinophagales; family Saprospiraceae; genus Neolewinella. The sequence continues at coordinate 10,052 of JBLHRW010000040.1, read as the reverse complement.
CACCGTACCCAAGGGTAGACTCAAGTGGTCTGCAATCTCCTGATATTTGAAACCCTGGTAATGCATAAGGAAAGGAATACGCGTGCTATCGTCCAGTAATTCAATCATTCCCTTGAGCTCTTTGATTAGAATATTACTGTCCGCAGCATTGTCAATGGAGACCTTGCCTGAGTTCAAATAGTACAGGTTGTCGGTATTATCCATAATGGTGTTAGCCTTCACCTTTTTACGGTAGTTGTTGATGAAGATGTTCTTCATAATTGTGAATAACCAAGCTTTCAGGTTCGTTCCAGGACGGAACTTATCTCGGTTGGTTATCGCGCGGAAAGCAGTCTCTTGGTAAAGATCTTTCGCGTCTTCAGAATTCTTGGTCAGGTTGTATGCAAACGAATTAAGTAGGGTGGTGAGCCGGTTAAATTCAGTGAAAAATTCCATTTGAGACATAATATTAAAATTTGGTGGGTTGCTTTGTTGAACCAAAATTAGGTAAAAGTTAGATGAACTACAAGTGTATTGCTATTGTGTATGCCTGTTTTCGGACCCGAAAGGCCTTTTTTCAATAAACAATGTAGAATTCAAGCCTATTTATGGACAAATGAAGAAAGATTTGATTTTTAATTTTCAGTAAAAAATGAAAATAAAGCCACTTTGTCTAACTTTCAAGTACTTTTCAGGCTAAATGGTTAGACAAAAGCAGTGCTCCCTCCGGGCTCATATATTGAACTACTGAAAGACTGACTACGGAGTGAGTAGGATGGTCGAGCGGCGAATTTGGCTGATAGAATGGTTTGTTCTGCTGGTGGCTGGGTCTGGGACAGGCACGTATTTAGCGTCTTGCGATAAGAATCGTTGTAATAGACTGCAAGCTATAATCGCATCTACTTGAATAAGGCGCGGCCGCAGGTGCAAGGAACGGTTTTATCTCCCTCCTTACTTCCGCCTTCTTCGCATCCTCCGGGCGCGATCAATTGCGTCTCGCTTCTCGTGTGTCTTGGTTAAGCAGACTTAAGTCCTTACGAGCGAGGTGAGCATCCAAATGCGGCAGCACTAACTTATCGCTGGGCTTTAGCAACGAAGTACATCGCCGCGCCGAAGAAGAGCAGGTTAGGCATCCACATGCCGAGGTAAACGGGCAGGTCGGCGCTGGCACTAATGGTGGCAGCAAACCGACTGAGGAATACGAACAGTGCTCCGATAAAAATACCGCCAGCCAGCTGTACACCCATTCCGCCACGGGTCTTCCGGCCGGCAACGGCAACCCCAATCAGGGTCAGGATGAAGAGCGTAAAGGGCTCCGCCGATCTTCGGGCCAGCTCAACCTCATACCTGCGAATGTTGCCCGATCCACGTTCCCGTTGTTTGCGGAGGTGGGCTATAAGTTCCGGGGTAGACATGGAGGATTGTTGTTCCTGGTAATCCACGAAGTCCTCCGGTGCAAGGTTAAGGATCGTGTCCATCGTTTCGCGGCCACCGAGCTTAAGGCTTTCGTCTTCCTCGTCGAAAGTTCTGATTTCATAATTGGACAGCCGCCAATAAGCCGTATCTCCCGGAATGAAACGGGCAGAGCGGGCTTTGGTAAGACTCGTTAGTTTATTCTCCTCAAAATATTCAATCCTGAAATTACGTGCCGTACTGTCTCGCTTACTGAAGTGCGTCATAAATACTTTCGTATTTGGCGCCACGAACATATGTACATTCTGTGTCTTACCCACATCTCGATTTCGATTGAAGTACACCCTTTCTAATTCCGTGCGATGGGCATTCCCCCAGGGAATGACGTAGTTGATGCCAATTACATAGAGCACGGATAAGAAACCAGCTGAAACCAGGTAAGGGCGGAGAAACCTCCAGAAACTAACCCCCGCATTCAAGATGCTGATGATCTCCGAATTGTTGGCCATTCTACCCGTAAAGAAAATGACCGCGATCAGCGTCAGCATCGGCCAAAGAAACCCCAGGATGAAGAGTAGAAAGGTGGGGAAATACTCGAAAGCGATTTCCATCTTGCTGATGTCACTCTCAATAAATCGCTCAATCTTTTCACTGAAATCGATGATCAGACTCACCATGGAGAAGATCAACACCGTAAAGAAAAAGGTGCTTAGGAATTTTCCGATGATGTACCAATCAAGTTTTTTTAACATGGGGAAGCGTAAAAGAAGTTAACTCGTTCGGAAACGGGGCTTTTTTTGATCATCCCCAGGTAACCAGGGATTCCGAAGGGCAAAAGTAGCAAGTAATGTGCTAGTGGAAGCCGCCAGATTTTTTTGGTGAAACTGTCCCAATAGACGCTGTAGGCGTCGAACGAGAATTATCCCGGGTGTAGGCGGCACGCCGAAACCCGGGGTAATGGCAGTTCAGCCAATGGCGCGACGCGCAGCGGCGCAACGGTAAAGGCCCGCCGCGAAGCCCCGCTTCACTGCCTTTTTCTTTGGAATGAAATAATTCGACCACTACGTTGTAACTATTAAATCGAAAATTTCTGGAGGCGTCCACTCAAAGAAAGACACAGCTAAATCCCCATATGTTGCCTGAAGACTTCTTACCAAAGCCTTAAAACCTTGATCGTCCTACCTAAAACAAACGCCCGTAACTTCAGGTAAGGAAGCTACGGGCGTTCGGCTCGGGGAAGTCTGTTGTTTACCGTTTCACGATGCGGCGCACCGCGCCGTCAATACGGAGTAGGTAGACACCGGACGGCAAGGCCGTCATGTCCAGCGAAGCTGACTTAGTCGCACCAGCAACGGCTTTTTGCTGTAGCATCCGGCCGTTGAGGTCGAAGAGCTCCAGAGAAAGCTGTTGGTTCATGGCCAGGTCCCAACGGATGCTGAGTACGTCACCTACGGGGTTAGGGAAGACCACCAGTCCGGCATCAATGGCATTAACGCTACGATTGCTAGTTATGGCGCCCTCCGTGACGATGATGTCATGGTAGGCGATGGGCAGGTAGCCACCATCGGGTGTGGTAACGAGGAATCCGAAATCATCGGTGTCAGCGCTGTCATCGGTATTCTCGTAGAAGAGCCCCAGACCGTTAATGTCGTCTTGCTGGAAGGTATCACCCACCATCAGTTCTGCACCATACAGCATCAACCGGCCAGCGTCAGGCAGGTCGGTAATGGTGTACTGCACCAGTTCATTCGGGAAGGCGGTACTGGTTACACTAAGTTTTTCCTTGAGGATAACACTACGGCCAAGCGGCAGCACTTCTGTTGCCGTATTGTTGATGGACTGTGGTGCTACGGCGGACACGTCGGCACAGAATTCAACCTGCCACCCCTGGATAGAGCCCGCTGATCCGCCAGTTTCACCAACCTTAACTTCCAGAATCCATTCACCGAAGGTGTCTTCATTGTTGAACTCTGCGAGGGAGCCTTCGGGCTTAAATACCCGGCGATCATCAGGTGGGCAGGTAACATTAATCGGAGCGTCATCGTCAAATCCAAGGTCGATCTTGTTGGTGGAGAAACACTTCTCTTCGTAAAGAACCACGCGGGTACCTGCCGGGCTGATCAGCGCAAGGGTAACAGTTGAGGCGAAGTTGTACTGGATGTTAACATTCGGTAGGTTGAGGTCACTGATTGATCCGGACTGCTCAATAAATAAGCGGGATTCACGGGTGAATGCAGGGCCGGAACCGGGAAGGCCGATTGGTAGGTCATCAGGTACAAAAGAGTTACATTCACTGTTGATCGTACGGAAGCTGTTAGGAGCGCTCCAGGCGCCAGGGCCACAAACGTTGGCGGGGCGGATGCGCCAGAAGTAGAGGGTGTTGGCCGCAAAGAATTCTGCAGGTAGGTACTCGCTGCCCGTCAGGCCACCAGCCCGCTCGAAAATGGTCGCTTCGCTGAAAGTGGGGGAGGAGCCGATCTCAATTTCGTAGGTGTCGGCATTTACCGCGTCCGTCCAGTCGAAGTTAGTAGCGAGGATGATGCCAGCGGTTCCTTCCGCAGGAGCGATCGTTGCCAGGCCGGAGTAATCGTTGTCCGTTACCTCAAGGATGACCGTACGACGGGCAGTGTCCAGCCCTTCAGCTACAGCAATGATGGTAAGCTCGAGCGTACCACCGAAGCGAACCTCTCCCAAATCTACGGTCATAGTAGCAGTCTCTCCGGGCGTAAGGTTAGGCGAGGAGAAGGAAACAGTAGCACCTGCTGGTACGTCTCCTTCCTCAATGGATAGGGCGATCGGGGCAACGAAGTCAAGAATGCTTCCGGAACTAAGGTCAATTTCAACAACGTCAGGTAGGCAAATATTGTCAAAACGAACAGATGGCTCCAGGGTGAAGCTCGGCACTACCGCCGGCACTACCCGGAAGCTGTTCGTGTTTACATTGAGGAACACATTATCAGCAGCCTCTACCATGATCAAGGCCTCGGTGCTGAGTGCCTCGGTGGGAACCGTTACAAATGCGCTGCCGTTATTAGCAACGTTCTCTACCAGAACCACATCAAAGGTGCTTCCGCCGTCGGTAGACATCACGATGTTGACGCGCTGACAGTTTACCGGCGCCTGATCAGTGTTAGCCACATCCCAGGTTACTTCGCGGTAATCACCTACGAACCATTCGGTGTCGGCAGGATTATTTACTAGGAATGGTCCAGCAGTCTCATCAGAGAAGAAGTGTATTTCTTCCCAATCTACACCACCAGCCTCGGCGTTGTTGTCACGGGCTACAAGGCGGAAGGTCAGGTCCCGGCTGTAAGAAGGTAAGGTCTCTGTCCGGTCGTCATTATGCTGAACAATGTCGAAGAGTTGGGGGAAGTACCGGAGGTTACCCTCCACACTAGGGCGGAAAGAGCGGAATAACGGAGCGTTGCCCCTTGGCTCACGGATAGGAGAGGAAGGACCGAGGTCATACTGTTCCCAGACGAAGGTCAGGTCATCATTGTTCGCATCGGTGGCCGTACCCTCCAGGCGGAAGGGGGTGCTGACGGGGATGTAGAAGTCATCCACGTAGTCAAAGCTGACATCCGGGGTGAAGTTACTCGTCTCTACCTGGGTGGCACAGTCGGCACCACCGGTTACGCGGGAGTACGTCAGGAATTGATCCAGGCTACCTACGTGGTAGTAAGCATCGTCTGAGCCAATGTTCTCTTCACTACAAGCACCGGAATAAGACATAATGGTGGTGCCAGAACCAGGCTCGAAAGCAGAATCAGATGCCCGTTGTCCTTCGCTACCAGGGCAGGTATTCCAACTATGGCCTACTGCAAACTGGTGGGCAACTTCGTGCGCCATGATGCGGAGGGCTGCGCCAACCACGTTGCCGTTACGAACACAAGTAACGCCACGGGTTTTACCACCGGTACAAGCCCGGCCGCCTACCACGCCGCCTACGTCTGAACAACCACTGGTGAGGATATGGCCCAGGTCATACTGATCTGCAGAGACACCGGCCATCTGGAAGGCGGGAAGTACTTCACCTAACAAGGAAGTACCTACCGTGGGAGTTGCAAAGCCGTCCAGGGCACCGTCAAGAAAGATCAGCGTATCGAGGATGATCAGGTTCATCCGAATGCCGAGTTCGTTTTCGAAGATGCCGTTGATGGTATTGGCCGCCGTATTGAAGGCCGCAGAGACACTCGCAACGGTACCGCCATTTTGTGCGGCAAACTCCCCGGTGCACGTCATGATCAGATCGTAGACGCGCAGTTCACGAGCTTCATTGCCTGCCTTCAAACCTTTCGTTGTACCTGCGACCTCGCCCAGGTCAATCATGTCCGGATCTATTTCAAGCTCGCTATAGTCAGGCATGCTGGTGTCATCGTAACCACAAGACAGGGCGCCCTGGCTTTCACCGAGCATGGCCATAAAGTCTCCGTATTCAGACACCCGGTACTGCCCCGGCTGCTCCTGGATTGGATCAATGATGAAGTAACCGTTGGGGCCACGGGCCACTACGGAAATACCTGCATCTGAGGTCGAAATCCGACCACCACCCCAAGGGCCATGAATCTTAAAGCCACCCAGCTCCGGATGACTCGTCTGCAACGGGCTGTTGTAAGCGGTAAAGTCCGCAAAGTCGCCGTTCGGGAGCGGCAGGCTAAGGGTCGTATTGCTCTTCAATCCCTGAAATTCGAGCGGGGCTTTTAGCAATACCTTTCGCAGCTTGTTAAGGTCAACGGTCGTCGTACGTACATCATCAACGCCACTCGCTACGGCTACGGTGCCGGAAAACTCGAAAGCGGAAGATTGGGCCGTGAGGCTCATGGCACAGCAAAAGGCTAGGGCCAGCGTTAAAAATCTGATCATAATTAGTTTATATCTGGCTGGCAAAGATAAGAAAGGGGGAGAGATGGAAAAGTCGTGTGTGTTGCGCAAACTAAGTCAGGTTGTAGAGCTGTCGAGTTGCCAGGGCGGCTTCTCCATGCATCCGCCCGACGGCCCACGTAACGACGCCTAAGGCGTTAACGCGCAGCCGTCCGACGGAAAACCTTGACAATTGGACCGGCCGGTCTAGTATTTAGCCGATTTTTCGCCGGGTAAACTTTTTTGGATAAACTCCCGAACATGCTCATTGGCATTTTTCAGATCTTCCCGTCGCAGGTACATCATGTGTCCAGAGTAATAGCCTTTGAAGCTTAGGCGGTCTTTCATCCGGCCGCTGGGGTCGAGGTGCCACAGGTTGTACTTGGCGTCGTAGTAGTTGGTGGCACCGTCGAAGTAACCGCTTTGGATCATGACGTTGAGGTAGGGGTTCATCGCCATGGCTTTGCGGAGATTCGGACCGGTCTCATCTCCGGAACGATCCCAGGGATAGACGGGGCCGAACAAATTATACTGTAGGTCGGTCTTGAAGTTCAGCTCTTCGCGGAGGTAATAGTTGATGGCGGGGGCGAAGGAGTGCAGCCAACTGGTCAGTTCTGCATTGTAGTCGGGGCGGTCGCCACCGGCCATCCCATCGATACCTTTGTAGCGGCTGTCGAGTCGGCCGACGGTGAAGTTGCCATCTTCATTGCCCCGGAGTAGGTTTTTCCAATAATAGCTGGTGGAAGGCATCAGGTTATTGTCCAGCCATTCCTGGCGGGTCAGGCCCGAAAGGCGGGCGGCCTTGTCTGCAATAGCAACCCGTTCGTCTACGCTAAGGGACGAGCCTTTGGCCAGGGCCGGGAGTAATTCGTTCTGGGTGAAAGCTTCTGCTTCGGGGAGTATATCGACGAGGTCTTTACCCTGCAGGTCAGCCGCTAGCTGTTTGTGATACCAGGCTGCGGCGGTGAAATAAGGCAGGCGGTTGGCGGCCTTGACGATGCCGTTGCGCTCGATACCGATGTCCGTAGGAGAGACCAGGATAACGCCGTTGAGAAACATCCACTTGTTGTCCTGTAGCTCAAGTGCCAGGCCGGAAACCCGGGTGGTACCGTAGCTTTCTCCGATCAGGAATTTCGGACTCCGCCAGCGGTTGTTGCGGCTCACGAAATTGGAGAGCCAATCGGCGAGGTAAGTGACGTCCTGATTGACGCCGAAGAACTGTTCGCGGTCGGCACCTTCGGCCATGCGGCTGAAACCAGTATTGACCGGGTTGACGTACACTATGTCGGCCACGTCAAGCACCGAGTAAGGGTTTTCGCTCACGCCATAGGGCTGCACGGGATAACCTTCATCATCGATGTTGAGGACCTTGGGCCCCGTGTACGCCAGGTGCATCCAAACGGAACCAGATCCCGGGCCGCCGTTGAAGCTGATCAGCAGCGGGCGGTTCGGGTCCTTCACGTCGGTCCGGACGTAATAAGTGTAGTGCAGGCCGGCGGTTACCTCGTTTTTAACATTATAAACCGGCTGAACGCCAATGGTCGCCTGGTATGGAATTGATTTGCCGTTGATCTCTACGGTATGATTACTGGTTTGGGCCATGTCCATGTTCAGGACGCGGTCAAGGCCGTTTTCTTTCTCCATCATTTTTTCCTGGGCGCGGACGCTGGTGCAAACGAAGAGTAAAAGGAGCAGGGGGAGGTAGTAGCGGAGTCTCATCTTATGTGTTTTGGTTGGGACGGGGAAGATAAGACAGCGGGGGCGTTGTTGGAAGATGAATCGCTTCCGAAGAAAGTAAATCATGATTTATACAAGGCCATCGACTTAATTTCAACTTTATAGTAACGGATCGTGAGCTGAAGGGATAAAGAGGCGCAACCTAAAACTGTATCATGAAATTTCTTCTTCTCTTTGCCTCTATTCTCCTGGTCAGCTGCTCTGGTCCGGAAAGTCCGGCGGAAGCCTCCTCTTCTGTAGATGCGAAAAATCCACCAGTACCCGCCGTCAGCCCTGGTGCTAAAACCAAGTCTCCAGTTTTCGATGTGGTGGCTTGTGATTTTCTCACCGAAGCGGACATCATACGGACGCTTGGCGATCAGGTAAGTGGCGTCAGCTTTCAAGATCCCTTTTTCAGTGAGAAGCGCTGCAAGAAAGGTTTTACACTCACACTCGCCAACGGAAATCAATTAAGGTTGCTTTTCAGCGTTGAGCCTTCTTCCTTAACCGGGGTGGAGAAGGAAATCGAAAGTTTTACCGACAACGCCAAGGACATCCCTAGCCTGATCAAGGTGGAGATGGCACCCGATGGAGAATCTTACATCGGTACCCACGTCAGCCAGCGACGACTTTATTTGCTCCGCTCCGGCGAGGAAACGTTTATCACGCTTTCTTACGACGTGCGTGGCGCGCAGGGCGGTAAAACGCCCGAGGAAGTGGAAGCGCGACGGCAAATGGGCATATTGCTTTTGCATGAAGTACTTAAAGAATAGCAGCCCAATGAGTAAGAGGGAGAAGTCATAAATCCAGCGAGCATAGTGCTGTTGAATTGCTTACACCGCCCTTTTATGAAGGACGAGCGGATAAGAAAATTGAACTGAAGGGAACTAGGTTTAGATACGAAATTGCATTAGAAGACCCTGGCCCTAATGAAGACTACTTTGAGCTTTCTGAAGAGAACTTAAGGTACATAGCCAAAGAGGACGATGTCTGGGCGAAACCTTATCTTAAACAACAAGGGTTAATATTACTTTATCCAGAGAAGGGTTCTTCCGATTTGATTAATCGTAGTGATGAAGTATTAGTTCGCGACGAAGAAGGGAGGTTGAAATTTAGTAACATTAGTGATCGATACGAGCAAACGTTATTAAGTATAGCCAATGGTGACGAAAATATTCATCTCCTTGCAGTTCGTCAGGTGTTTGAAAATCTGTTTGCCGTAGACTTGGCTTCTCCCGAAAATTTTTCTAATTACACTTCTAGAAAAAGCAATAATGTTATCTTAAAAGAGCTAAAGGAATTAGCTACTAAGCAACCAGAAGACTTTAGTTCAGTTAATTTTCAGCGTTCTGAAGGAATTGATTACCTGAGCCTGCGTGTACGGCGTCCCTAAGTAACTTTTCGTCGCTTTTACGGCGGAAGGCAGTACCGATGAAATTTTTCTTGGTGCCATCATTCGCAGAGTATTGGAGGACATTTCTCTCAGGCACGACTTGCCGTTTACGGTTGAGTCTGTCGTTTGGATGGGACCTGCCAAAGGGGCCGCACCAACCATCAGAAAAGCAGTCAAAGCCTACAATGAAGCAGGAGCACAGCTTCTAGTAATTCACCGAGATACCGATCAGAAACCAAGTCAGTTTATTATTGATCACCATATTGCTCCGGTCCTAGCAGACTTACCAGGAAATATCCGCTCGGAGCTTCCTATTGTTCCACTCATCATCAGGCACGAGCAAGAAACCTGGATGTTTGCCGATTTTGATAAACTTAGCGATCTACTCGGAGGCAACCTCGACCGTCGCGCGTTGAAGCTTCCTCCGAATCTTGAAAGCAGGGCAAATACCAAGGAAATTATGCAACAAGCTATCCAGATGGTAAATAAGGGGCAAACCCGTGGCCGTGGATATAAGTTGGATCTTATAACAGAACAACTTGCCAAAGAATTGAATCTGCAACAACTAGAACGCCTTCCCAGCTATCAGGACTTTATAGCTGCTACAACTGTAGCTCTTCGAGAGTTAACTTACTTGCCTCCCAACGATAAATAATTGGATTGAATTTGATGGTCGTCACTTTCCTGACTC
>JBLHRW010000039.1:0-20682 GCA_047626445.1 Neolewinella sp. | reverse complement strand
TTCGACGAAGTTGTTTTTTGGGAGGAAATATTTGCAAAATATATTTTCCCATCCTTTGCTATTGTTAGCCCTGAGCCCATTAGGATCGGTCGGCCCTCTGCGTCTATTGTCACCAGAGTTTCTATGCTTTTATTTTGATCTACCCGGATTAACCCCACGCCGTTCATCAAGGCAATTAAATTGTTGTGGTCATCAAATTCGAGCCCAGTCACCCAAGCATCCGTTTTTAAAAACTCTTCCACCTTACCTTCTGGTGAAATTTTCAGGATAGCTCCCGACGAAAACTCTTTCTCTCCTTTATGTACACCGCAATACATATTTCCGGAAGCATCAAAAGCAAATTCTTCGGGGCCGTTCCATTCTCCTAAATCAATTTTTGAAATGTCTGTTAGCTCTTCATTTAACCCCAACTCTCCCACAAATGGGGGTTTAGTTGGCGGTTGCCAAGCTTGAGGATGAATCGCACACCCATTGATCAACAGGGTTGCTGCGAAAAACAGGGTGAGGAATGCTACGCCGCTGAAAAGATATTTTGAAAATTTCATTACTGTATTTTTTTAGTGATTTAATACAGCAAAGTTATGGGGCCTCAAGATCAAGGTCATTTACATAGGTAAAGAAAGAAAAATTATCTTTTAGCCATTTTACTCCTCACTCTACTTAACTGCGTAGGGCTTATCCCTAAATATGAAGCAATGTGATATTGAGGTATTTTCATCTCCAGGCCAGGAAACTCTTCACGCATAATTAGATATCGTTTTTCCGCATCTAATAACGCCATTTCGATTTCTTTCTTTTCTTTTTCGAGGAAATAATGCTCTGCAATTTTTCTTCCCAGCCTTTCAAAGTCATGATGCTTGGCATATAGCAATTCAATCTCATGAAAGGGAGCTCGCCAGATTTTGCATTCTGTCAAAGTCTTTTGAGCGATCTTATTTTTTTGCTTTGTCAGCAAGGAAGTATACGCCCCAATTAAAGTTGGACCTACAAAAAATTGCTTATTATACTCTTTGCCTTCCTTATTTACAAAAAAAGCTCTGGCAATGCCTGACTCAAGGAACCCAATCTCCTTAGCATATTTATCTTCTTCAATAAAAAATTCCTCCTCTTTTACAATGGTAAGCCTAAACAACTCAGATAAGGAATGAATAGCTCCTTGGCTAAGAGGGCTAATTTTAGTCAAGTACTTTATTGGTTCTATCATAATGTTATGTAACAGTTGGCTAAATGCCGAAGCCGAAGCATGGCGACTATTGACATATTAGCTTATGTTACACAACGTTTTCATCCATTTGTTCACTTACAGATAGATTAAGACAACTATTGAACATATAAAAGCTATAGACTCAAACACTATTCTGCCCCAATGCCAATTTCCCCACTTATTTAATTCTGCTGGAAGATTTTCGTAAGGAATCCTTGCTTCTGCAAATAGCTTATTGGCTTTCTTAAAATACAGAAAGTAAGTCGAAAAGAACAATATGGTAAAAACCCCCATGAGCACAAGGGGTAATTGGCTAGAAACATTTGTAAAGAATCCGTAAGCAACAGTTAATAAGGGAACCAGGGTGGCTACAATCGTTAATGGCGCAAAGAATTGATGAATTTTCTTACCAAAGGTTTGATGTAACTCAAAGAAGTCTTTTGGAGGTAAAGCTTTCCAATATGGTACAAAGAGAACTCCTTCTGCAATTTGTGCGCCTAAAAAGATGCCCAAGATCCCAGTAGACAATGCAATTAAGATAGTGAATAGCATTTTATGTTTGTTTTAATACCGCAAAGTTATGAGGTATCAACATCAAGGTCATTTACATAGGTAAAGAAAGAAGCCGATCGGCCTGGTCCTGACGAAGTTCTTCACCACCAGCCAGACGCAGATGAGGCCGGCGATGGTGCCGATGAGTTCTATCCAGGAGATGGGTTAACCTAGTAAGGTTAGGGCGGTTTGTATGGTTGAGCAGTACTCCTCGACTAAGGACGGGGTCGAAAGTGGTCTCGTCCTGAGCTATTTGATTAAGGGTATTTACCCATCACCACTAGTACAGTGTAATTTAAGTGTCGTAGTGGCGAGGCTTGCCCTCCCCACTACGGTGGGGTAATCGTCTCCTCGAGTCCATATAGCGGAAGGGTCAGGCATTTTTTCTATGAGAAAAGTGCCGCCCGTTTTCTCCGTATCTTCTCCAACCATATCAAGGCTCATACCCCAACGGATACCCGTTGCCCGCAAACTATCCTGCTCAATGTACCTGCGGGTAGAACGAATTTCATCTCCCCATAAAAAGGTAAGGGTACGATCAGGAGCAATACTTCCCCGTTGAACTAAAGCCGCCGCTACTCTAGCCATTTCAGCTTGCGCGCCTACACCACTAGCATTATCATTAGCCCCGGGCTCTTGCACGTGGGCACTATAAACAAATCGCTCCTCTGCCACTTTACTTCCACGCACTTCTGCAATCAAGGTCAGTTCTTCAGCAGGATATATCTTAGTGTCAATCTGAACCCTAACTTTCAGTGGCCCTTTCTCCAATTCGGCATGAATGGCCGTTCTGGCAGCGTAAGACAAATTGATCGCCCAAGCTTTCTTTTTACTATTGAAGGGGATCCGACTGAAGGGAATTGAGTTTTGATATTTTTCAGGTTGATTGTAGTAGGGAACACTATAAGATAAGATACCAATGGCCCCTTTTTTCTCAACGGCCTGTTTGAACAAGCTATAAGGTCGGCAATCAGCGAATACAATTTTCCCTTCAAGGTCAAGTCCTTCAAAGGCCGCCTCATCACATGATTTCAAATAAACAACTTCAGCGGTTGTACCAGTGATAGGCGTTGAGAAGCTGTTAATACAAATCATGTTACGGTTATCACCGAAATTAAGCAAGGGTTTATCCGCATCAGATAAATACAGCTGTGCATCCACTGGTTCCCAAGCGGGTGTGCGCATTGGATAGCGTTCTATTCGATACGTGAGTTTTGCATCAGTATTTTCACTTTCTAGTTGGTAACCAGCGGAAGCTAATATTCTTTGCACATAAACAATACTGGAATCGAACCCTGCATTCCCCGCTACGCGCCAGTGTTCTGAAACATAGGCCGTCGTTTCCAGGGCGTTTTCACCAGCATACTCACCTCGAACCAACGCCATGTATTGATCGAGTTGGTTACTGACTTTTTGCGCCAAATTTTCAACCGGAAAGAGGAAGAGTAGAAACAGTATGACGTGATAGAATTTCAACATATTTGCTTTGGGTTTGACTTTTTTAATATGGTAGCTTATTGAATCCAACCAAGGTAAGCAGGCACCTGCTCTCCTGCAAAGTGGACGCTGCCTTCTGGCTTTATGCGGTGAGGCAACAACCCAAGCGTTTTAGACCTACACCTTTACCCTATTTTACCTAAAAACGCTCCTCCTTTGGTCACCCCCCTACGGGAGAGGTAAACTTAACCGGGTAGAGGCGTACTAGCAGAACAGGCGTAAACCCGGTTTAAAAAAGTCATCGACTGATGAAGTAAAATGACCGCTCAGTTCCTCGAATCAAAGACTTTCGTCGACCACTAGCAGCGGTTTATCATAAAGTATCGCCCACGTGCAACCCATGCTTGATCTTTGTCGTCAATTAAACAAAGAACACCTAACCCATTCTTATTCAACCTAATAAAACCATATCCAAATGAAAAATTCATTATTTTCCGCCTTCGCTTTTCTTTTCCTGGCCACTGCTACGGCGACGGCAGCACCTGCCGTCGTCACCACGGTTGGTGAACCCCTCATCGTCCGCAGCCATCTGGCGGAAGGCGGCCTGGAAGTCATAATCGCGAACCTCCAGCAGGAGACTGCGACCATCACGCTCACCAGCCTGACCACCGACCGGGAGCTTTTCAATGACCGCATCCGCAAGCACAACGGTTACAGCTACAGCCTCAACCTCGATGAGCTGCACCATGGACGCTACATCCTCGCAGTAAAAAAAGGAAAAACTACCCGTAAGCAGGTAATCCTGGTCAACAGCAAGGGAGCTATGTGCAGTGAGTGGAAGTAGGGTCGAGTTGGCGGGTTCTCAAGTCATCCGGTGGTCAGGGTGTCGGGATATCGTTTTGACAACCTGACAACCTTGACAACTCGATATCCTGACAATTGGACAACCCGATAACTGGACAACTTGACTTCCCGAAAGGACGTTACCATTCCCATGCGTAACGTCCTTTTCCTTTTCATCCTTTCTTTATTGTTCACCGCCTGCGGCGGTAGCGATATCCCGATTCCCAAGCCGCGCTCCTACCCACGGGTGGATTACCCGGTCCGGGCCTACATAAATAACCAGGCAGACTACTGCCCCTTCAGCTTCGACATGCCGGCCTCCGCCACCATGCGGCAGGAAACTACTTTCTTCGACGAGGCGCCGCCGAATGCATGCTGGTTTGACATCAAATTAGCCGAAGGCCTCAACGGGAGCGTCCATTTCAGCTACTACCCTTTAAAGACGCTTACCGACTTCGAGTATCACCGCGACAAGGCCTTCCAGCTTACCGGTGAGCACATGAAGCGCGCGAGCGATATCCAGGAAATCGTGATCAACCGCGCGGACGTCAATGTCCACGGCGTTGCCTTCGACGTGTCCGGCCCAGCGGCCAGCCCGTTCCAGTTTTTCTTAACCGATTCTACCCAGCATTTCCTGCGGGGTGCATTGTATTTCGACGCCGTGGTCAATCCAGATTCACTTGCCCCAATCATTGCTTACGCTAAGGAGGATGTGTTTCGGATAGTGGAGACTTTTGAGTGGGAGAGGTAGCCGCGCTACTTCTTCTTCTTATCCGCCTTCTTAACGTCCTCCGTAGCATCCAGCAAATCCTGGGTAGCCTTTTTCAGTTCAGCTACGTCTTTAGCGTTTTCTTTAGTAGCATTTTCAGCCGCTTCATCGGTCTCATCTGCTTTAGGCTTTGCCTTAGCGCGGCCGCGCTTACGCTTCGGCTTCGATTCGGCCTCTTCTTTAGCAGCGGCTTTGGCTTTCTCTGCCAGCACAGCTTTGGCTTCCGCCGCAGCTTCCTCATCTACTTCGGTAGCTTTTTCCTTTGCTGAAAAAGGTTTCTTGCTGAAGGTCAGTTCCCCATCACCAAGGTCGGTGTAGATGGTATCTCCGGCGACGAATTTGGACGAAATAAGGTCCTTACTCAATTCGTCCGAGAGATCGGACTGCAGTACTCGCTTCATCGGGCGTGCACCAAACTGGGGGTCGTAGCCCCGGTTGGCCAGCCAATCCATGGCCTTGTCGCTGATCTTGAGGACCATACCCTGGCGCGCCAGCATTTTCTCAATCTTACGCAGCAACAAACGGGCGATCTGCTTGATCTCCGGTAGGGTGAGGGGCAAGAACATAATCCGCTCGTCGATCCGGTTAAGGAATTCGGGGCGCAGTTCTTCTTTCAGTGTTTCGAATACCTCTTCCCTGGTGGTCGCGATGATGTCAGCGCGGTGCTCCTCACCGACACTGGCGAGGTCTTCGAAGTTCTCCAGAATCTTTTCAGCTCCCATGTTGGAAGTCATGATGATAAGGGTATTCTTGAAGTTGGCTACCCGGCCACGGTTATCCGTCAAGCGGCCGTCGTCGAGGACCTGTAGCAGTATATTGAAGGTATCGGGGTGCGCCTTCTCGATCTCGTCGAGCAGGACGATGGAGTATGGCCGTTGCCGGACGGCTTCGGTCAGCTGACCACCTTCGTCGTAGCCCACGTATCCGGGAGGGGCGCCCACCAGGCGGCTCACCGTGTGGCGCTCCTGGTATTCACTCATGTCGATCCGGGTGATGGCCGTTTCGTCGTTAAAGAGGACCTCAGCCAATGCTTTGGCCAGCTCTGTCTTACCAACACCGGTGGGGCCGAGGAAGATGAATGAGCCGATGGGTCGGTTCTCATCTTGCAGGCCGGCGCGGGAGCGCCGGACGGCGTCGGATACCGCCGTTACCGCTTCATTCTGTCCGATCAACCGCTTGTGCAGTTCATCCTCCAGGCGGAGCAGTTTGTCGCGTTCACTTTGCAGCATACGTTGAACGGGGATCCCCGTCCAACGTGCCACCACTTCGGCGATATCATTGGCCGTTACTTCTTCGTTAGTGAAGCGCTTATCGTCGGGCAACTCTTCCAGTTCCTTTTCTGCTGCCTCGATCTGCTTTTGCAAATCTGCCAGTTGGCCGTAGCGAATTTTGGCGACGGTCTCGAAGTCGCTGGCGCGCTCGGCCTGTTCGGCCAGGTGCTCCAGCTCCTCCATTTGCTTTTTCAGTGCCTGGCTGTTGTCCACCAGGTCCTTCTCGTTGCGCCAGCGGGCGCGGAGAGAATCCCGGATTTCGCGGGAATTAGCGATCTGCTGCTCGATGATCTTCAGTTTGGGAGCAGAACCTTCCCGCTTGATGGCTTCCTTCTCGATTTCCAGCTGGCGGACTTTCCGATCAGCTTCATCTATTTCTTCCGGCACTGAATCCAGCTCAAGGCGGAGGCGCGCGGCAGATTCGTCGATCAGATCAATCGCCTTGTCCGGCAGGAAACGGTCGGAAATATAGCGGTTACTCAGTTCGGCCGCAGCGACCAGGGCTTCGTCGAGGATCTCAATTTTGTGGTACACCTCGTAGCGTTCCTGCAAGCCACGCAGAATAGAGATAGTTTCCTCCACGCTCGGCTCATTGATGCGTACGGTCTGGAATCGGCGGACCAACGCCTTGTCCTTCTCGAAGTACTTCTGGTATTCGTCCAGGGTAGTGGCTCCGATGGTACGGAGGTCGCCCCGGGCGAGGGCCGGTTTCAGAATATTGGCTGCATCCATGGCACCGTTGCCGCCCCCAGCACCGATCAGGGTGTGGATCTCGTCGACAAAAAGCACATACCGGCCATTGCTGTCGGCCACCTCTTTGATGATGCCCTTCAGGCGCTCTTCGAAGTCACCTTTGTACTTCGCACCGGCGAGCATACCGGCAATATCGAGCACAAATATCCGCTTCTCCTTTAGGCTTTCCGGCACGTCGCCTTTCACAATTCGCCAGGCGATGCCTTCCACGATGGCGGTTTTACCAACACCTGATTCACCAATCAAGAGTGGGTTGTTCTTTTTCCGGCGACTGAGGATTTGCAGCAGTCGGCGAATTTCCTCATCGCGGCCCACAATGGGGTCCAGCTTGCCGTTTTCAGCGCGCTCGTTGAGGTTAATTGTATATTTATCCAGCAGGTTGTAAGTGTTATCATCTCCTGGTTCAGAGACGGTTTTACCCTTGCGGAGTTCTTCGATTGCAGCCCGAATACCCTCGTTGGTAGCACCGAGCTCTTTCATAATGCGGGCGCCTTTATCACTGGCGCCCTGGATGATGCCCAGCAGCATCAATTCGATACTGATGTACTGGTCACCAAAATCTTTAAGCATCTTTTTGGACCGGCTCAGCGCGCGATTGGCGTCATTGGTCAGGTATTGCTTCGTCGCACCTTTTACTTTCGGATAGTCGATTAAAGCTTCCTTGATCTCGCGGCGGACGGCAGCAGTATCTACCCCTACTTTTTTGAAGATAAAATCTGCTACGCTTTCGTCTATTGTGATAATGCCGGCGAGCAAGTGTGGGGTATCCACTTGTTGCTGGTCCATTTCTTTGGCAATCTTCTGGGACTGGATGATGGCCTCCTGAGCTTTAGTTGTAAAATTTTCATACGTCATGGGCGTGAAGATAAAGGAGTCAAGGGAAAAAGAAGTAAGGTAGAAGCGGGAATAAGGTCATCGCCCCGGCTTTCGGGATGAGTCCTTGTTTTTAGTCGACCGGAGGCAAGCATTTTGGGGCGCGGACGCGGGTGCAAAGGAAGAAACTAGGAAGCAGACCGGTCCTCGCGACCTGCAAAGCCTCCGAGCCGTCCGACGGCCTGCGGCTAAGAACGTGGGCTTTACTCCATCATCTCTTCAAACCGCCCCTCCAGCACCCTCGCCCAATCGTGAAAACTGGTAATTCGTCCCCGCCCATTAACCGTTACGAAGTACGGCAAGTACGGACTACAGTTGAGGCGCAGGCAAGTCTTCTCCGTGCCCAGGTACAACGGCAGCTTAAAATCGAGAGAATCGATCAGAATTTTCAAGTCTTCCGCCCGGCTGGATCGTGAAATAACGGCGATGTCCATCTCTTCGCGCCGCGCCTCGGGCAAAGCGTGGTACAAACTGTCAAGGCCACGCAACTGCTCCCCCCCAGAAAAGCCCCCCCAGAAGTATAGGATCAGCTCCCGCCCGGGCGTACGCCTGATCGTGGTCGCATTCCCGTCGAGGTCCTTTACCGGAACAGCCTTATAACTCAGGTCGATCTCAGCGGTGAGGGGTAGGCCGCGCGGGTCGTCCAAAGCCTCAATCTCGATACTGCCGTAGTCATCGGCAATGGTTTTGATGGCGTAGTGTTGCTTGCCCACCCGAAAAATGGTCTGCCGGCTGATCACACCCACACAGGATATATCCGTCATGATGGGCAGCGTATCAGTACCGTGGGTCGTGAGCAGCAGGCGGTCGGGCACCGGTTTGAACTCAGTAAACCCCCAGTCAAAGGCCGGCCCATCGGCATGGATCAGGGCGATGCGCAGAGAGTCCCCCCCCAGCACAACATCAACTGCCGGAATGCTGACGCGCACCCGGCGGTAGTTATCCAGGAGCATAATATTAAGGTCGCGGGAAATGGAGTCCATGCGGCGTTCCCAGCCGGGGTAATGCTGACGTGAGCGCAGGCCACCCTTAACAAATTTCGCCTCATACCAAATACGTTCGCTACGGAATTTCAGCATATCTCCCTCCGGTAATTCCCCGTTTGGCCCACTCACCATCGTATCCATCTTTGCAACAACGGCGTCCCAATGCGCCGTATCCACAATCTCCCAATAGGCCTGGTAGTGACCGCTAGAGATGTTACGGATCGAGTCGGTGAGGGAGATGACGCGGGTACGGCCGTCGGCAAAATAATCGGGTACGCAGGCGGTTAATACGCAGGCAAGAACGATCAGCAAGGTGTGGAAACGAAACGAGAAACGTGGGTTCGGCATTCGCACAAGATCGGGAAAGGATTGGGGCTGAGCAATGGGCTGGGTGTAAATGATTGGTTAAGAGGGAAGAGAAAGGGAGAGGAATAAGAGAATGGGAGAAGGAGTGAATAGCTACCGCACGCTCCGTTCGCAGCCCTTCGGGCTGTTACTACTGGCCAAACCAATCGCTTCGACCACTTGGCGGCACCAGCAGAGGACGAAGCCTACTGGGAACTCGTCAAAGAACAGTTCACCTTCGCACCGGGGCTGACTTACTTCAACAACGGTTCCCTCGGGGCTTGTCCCGACCATGTGGTACAGGCCACCAATACCTTCCGGCAAACCCTCGACGGCTTTCCGTCAAAGTACATGTGGGGCGGCTGGGAAACCGAAAAGGAAGCCGTCCGGCAAAAGGTAGCGGAGACGTTTAGCGTCTACCCCGAAACCATCGCCCTGATCCACAACACAACCGAAGGGATGAACCTAATCGCGTCCAGTATGGACCTGGCAGCAGGAGATGAGGTGCTCCTCAGCAGCCATGAGCACACCAGTGCACGGGTGCCATGGAAGTACTGGCAGGAAAGCAAAGGCGTGGTACTTAAAGACGTCGAGCTACCGCTACTCCCCGAAAGCAAAGAAGAAATCGTCGACCTCTTTCGCAAGGCCATTACCCCAAAGACGAAGGTCATCTCCATCGTCCACGTTACCAATACCAACGGGATGATGCTCCCGGTAAAGGAAATCTCCGCCATGGCCCATGAACATGGCGTGCTGGTGGCGGTAGACGGCGCTCAGTCCATGGGCATGTTCCGCATCGACCTCGATGACCTGGGCTGCGACTTCTTCACCTCCAGCAGTCACAAATGGCTGTTCTCTCCCAAGGGTATGGGCGTATTCTACGCCCGCGAAGCGGCCCAACCACTACTTAAGCCACTCATCGTTTGCCGGGGCTGGGAAAACCAAACCATCCGCCGGCTGGAGAACTACAACACCCGTAACTTACCCGAGCTACTTGGCCTGGGGGCCGCCCTTGATTTTCGTAACCTCATCGGCCAGGAACGCATCGAAAAACGGGTCTTTGAGCTGAAGCATTACCTGCTCGGCTTACTCGAAGGAGATGAACGGTTCGTCGTTAAAACCCCGGGAGCGGATGATCTTTCGGCGGGGATTCAGACGGTGGAAGTCATTGGCCAAAACGTCTCCGACGTCAAAAATCGACTTTCTGACGAGTATGGTATCGATTGCCGGCCGATGTCGGGACATGGGATTAATGGGGTGCGGTTGTCCTTATCGATCTATATCACTAAGGGACGCCGTACAAATAACTTACTGGTTTTTGACCTGACGCTTTTGTTCTCACCGCGCTTAAAAATTCTTTGCATAGCCTCAGTTACGGAAATTATTTTTAGGTGCGGGGAGGGCAAAATAAGACGGTCAAAAGGCGTAAGTTATTTGTACGGCGTCCCTAAGGGGGATGTAGCGCGGCTGGCGGGGGTGCTGGCGGGGTAGATCGCTGACATTCCCCAGGTAACCGCCGCGAGCAGACGCAAAGTTTCGCGGCCGAAGCCAGTACTGTGCTACGAAGTTCTACGCACTAGTACAACAGCTCAATTAGCACTCTTCGGCGGCGCCGGCATACTCATATGATAGTCACTGGCAATGATGCCTGCATACTTCTCCAAGACCTCCATTATCCGGTCCGATGATTTTGAGGCGAGGATGACACCGACGTGCTGTTTCTTATCCATTTTCCAAACGATCTCGGGATCGTTGAAAGGCGTCATGTCAGGCCGCTCATAGCGGGAGAGGGAAACGATGATCCCAGACTGGTCGTACCGGCGCTCGGGAATCTCGTAAGAGCGGCCGTAGGCTTTGGCGGTTTCCAGGCGGGCCCATTCGGCCCACAGGGAGATACCGGTAGCTGCTTCGACCATTTCGGCGAGGTGGGCGCCGCCCACCCGGCTGGCGGTTTCGAGGAAGACGAAGCTGCCGTCGGGCAGCTTGATGAATTCGGTGTGGCTGGCGGAGAACTGCATGTGGAAAGCGTCCATCACCTCCCCGGTCAATCGGCGGAGGGTCTCCGCATCAGGGTGGTGATAAGGGACGCTGACGGAGCGGAAGATGCCGCCGCCGTGAGCTACTTCAAAGGGCGTATCCAGATAGCGGGACACCTGACAAAAGACGACCTCTCCATCGACACTTATGGAATCGGTGTGGAATACATCTCCAGGCCGAAACTGCTCCACGAGGTACTGATCCCGCTTGTCGCCCAAGCTGTGAACGTGCTGCCAGAGTTCTGCTGCAGAATGTACTTTCTTAATGCCCGTAGCGCTTGCTTCTCCCCGTGGTTTCACCAGACAGGGATACTCGATCGTATTAGCAAATTCGGTGAGCGCCACATCGTTAAACAGTGCACTGAAAGCAGGTACCGACACCCCCTGATCCCTGGCCTGAATGCGCATCGCCAGCTTATCGCGGAAGTACCGCGCGGTGGTTTGCCCCATCCCCGGTAAGCGGAACTCTTCCCGCAAAAACGCTGCCTTCTCCACATCAAAGTCATCCAAGGCGACAATGCGGTCGATCTGCCGACTGCGCATCATCCAGGAAACGCCTTGGGCCAGCTCGGCCAGGTCCGCGGGAGCGTTACTTTCCGAATCCATAAAGAAGATCTCATCGATGGCTTCCCGGGGCCAATCGGCGTGCTCCAGCTTCTTTACGGTAATGAAGTAAATGGTGTTGCCCGCCTCCTTGGCGGCACGGAGGAAGGGGGAACCTTTGAAATAGCAGGAGATGCAGAGAAAAGTCATGGATAATGGGTAGTAAATAGTGGGTAGTAAATAGTAGGTAGTCAGTAGTAGGTACTGCTGCCGCAAGCGTATGCTCGCTGCGCTCGTCAGCGCATGTTGGGGGGAAGGAGTAGATAACCTAGATTCCCCAACGGCCTCGTAAATCTAACCAGAGATTAGGGTAGTTGTGCATTGCTTTTTAAAAAACCTTCCTTGCACCTGCGGCCGCGCCAAAAAAAGCATAGGTTTCTCTGGAATGATCAGACGTCTTAAACCTAAGCTCCCCAATCTTGGTTATGGTGTAACACATTGACAAAGGATTGCTTTTCAGCCTGTGTGTCGAACTACCTACTATCAACTAATTACTACCTACTAATATGGCTCTCGTAGAATCTACCATGCTCCCCATCGGCACCGTTGCCCCTGACTTTAACCTGCAGGACACGATTTCTCCGGTCAAGCTAAATTTTGCTGACGTGAAGGGACCTAAAGGTACCCTCGTCTACTTCATTTGCAATCACTGCCCGTACGTGATCTATACTATTGAGGAGCTCGTAGAAGTGGCCATGACCTACGAAGACCTGGGCATCGGTACCGTAGCGATCAGCTCCAACGACGTGGACAAATACCCGCTCGACAGCCCAGATAATATGGAGGCTTTCGCGATGAACAATATGTTCAATTTTCCTTACCTCTATGATGAGGACCAGTCCGTAGCCCGCGCCTACGACGCTGCCTGCACTCCAGACCTCTACCTCTTCGACGGCGACCAAAAGCTCTACTACCGTGGCCGCCTCGATGCGAACCGCCCCAATTCTGGCCTTGCTCCCGACGGCGCTGATCTTCGTGCTGCCATCGATGCGATGTTGGCTGGGGAACCTAGCCCGGAGAAGCAGTACCCTAGTGCGGGTTGCAACATCAAGTGGAAGTAAAAGCGCTCCGCGCTTTTACGGTGGGTAGTAGGTAGTGCTCCGCCAGTATATGCTTGCTCCGCTCGTACGGGACAGGTTCCACGAACGGAGTGAGTAAAGCCGTGCACTACTTACTACCCACTACTATCGGTGTGCGCTTAGCGCACAAGCCGATAAGTTCCTTTGATGAGAAACGTATTCCGCAAATCATTAGCAAACAGGTCCTCCGTCAAGGCAGAGAAGACAGTCTTTGAGGGGTCGGTTCCTCCGGAAGTCCCCTGTGACCAGACGAGGAAGAGCGTAGAACTCGGGCGGTACTCCCACCGGACGACCAAGTTGGAACGAAACTGCAGGAAGTTAAAATCCGGATCACTAAACTCCCAGTCAATTGCCCGATCGTCATCGTCGTCAACCTGGTAGTTGCCGGTTTCACTGTTGAAGTTGACGGCAGCTACGGGGAAGACGATGAAGCGGTTATCGAAATTCTTCGCCAGCGGATCATCGACGATTTTGAATTCGTCGTAGACACCCCGCGCCACGAAGGGTTGGGCGTAATATTGGATGGTAAAATCAGGGGTAATATTGTAGGTGGCCCGCATCGTCAGGCTGAACACCTGCTGCTTGATCTGGCCGTGGACGTATCCGGTGCGGCCATCGTCCGTCTGCGTAGTGATGTACTGGTCACGGCGGGTAGAAGGATTGAAGCTGGGTTCAATGCTCAGGGAAAGAGCATCCGTCGGCTGATAAGCCACGTCAATGCCAACCTCACCGCCCATCACGTTACCATCATAACCTTGGCCGCCGTTGAAAAAGAGGTAGGCACGGAGTTTCTTGCGTTGGTCGGTACCAATTCCACCACCGAGGGCATAACCGGGAGGCCTGCGATAAAGTGGACCGCCCCGAAGTGCATTACGGCTGATGTCCTGCTGTTCAAGGTTAACGAAAAATCGGAAATTAGAGAAGTTCTTAAACTGCCCCCATACGTTGGTATTGTAGCTGCGGTTGAGGGCTGCGCCACTCCAATCCCATCCAGCGTAAATGTTGTGGTTCCACTGAAAGCGGTTAAACGTTTTCGTTGGATTCCGCCAACGGCGGGCGCCCCATGCGAAGAAATTGACTTGCTCGGTGTTGTTGAGAAAACCGATGTCGTTTAGCTCCAGGCCGGGGCTCCGGAAGGTTACGCCAGATTCAAAGACCCAGTCTCCCTCAAGCTCTCCGATGGCTATCGTACCGCCAGTACCGCTCAGGCGGGTGGCGGAGGTGTCTACACTCAGGTGGTCGGCATCCGGCCGTTGAAAGTTGTGCTCAAAGGCTGTTTGGGTCCGGGTAATGGCTTCCTCGGTACCACGCACCTGACTCCAGACCATATTTGCCCGCAGTTGCCACGCCCGGTCTTTCCACCGGTGTACAAGGTCAACCCCGCTGGAGTAAGCGCTCTTGTGCAAGAACTCGAGTTCCGGTGTTTGCAGGTCGCGGTTCACACTGGTGAGCATCACGCCGATGGTGCTCTGGCCGTCGTTAAAGTCCTGTTGTACCCGGCCTACATTGTAAGTTGTAAAGGGCTCCACCTGTTCTTTGGTCTCTCCGTCGTTGTCGATCACCGTAGCGAATTCACGCTCCGTGAAGCTTGACAGCAGACCGAGCGAAAGCCCTTGCCGGGTCTTGCCACTAACCTTGGCAGCACCGAGGATGGTGGTGTTCTCCGGTTGCTGGATAAAACGGCCTGCTCCCGTATTTTCGCTCATGAAGCGGCTGGGGGCACCGCCGATTCGACGACTGTAAAACAACAGGTCGCCGTTGTACCCGCCACCAGCTTCTGCCTGGGTAATGCGGTAATCGAAAATATTCCGGCCCTCCACGAAGAAGGGGCGTTGTTCCTGGAAGAATATCTGGAAGCCGTCAAGGTTGATCGCTCCAGGATCGGCCTCTACCTGGCCGAAATCCGGGTTGATGGTAAAGTCGACCACTACGTCATTAGTCAAACCGATCCGGCCATCGAGGCCGACGCTCAACCGCTCATCGGTCTGACGGTTGAAAGGATCATCGTCGGGGAAGTCCCCGCCGGTACGAACTTGTCCGAGTACGTATGGTTGAATTTCCAATGGCTTGCGGGCCCTGATACCTTCCAGGCCCTTCAGCGTGCCGAAGCGGCTCACCCAACCGGGTTGGTTTTGCTTGACGGGTGCCCAGGAGCTCATCTCTTGCTCCCGGAATAAGTGGCGGCTCACCTGCAAGCCCCAGGTCTGGCTCTCTGCTTTGCCGAACCGGAGTTGCGAGAAGGGGATGCGCGCTTCGGCCGTATAGCCCTGGTCATCCGTTTGGGCTTTGAAGAACCAGAATGGGTTCCAGCTGTCATCCCAGTCATTACCGTCGTTACTGATGAACTCATCTCCACGTACGCCACTGGCGGAAGCGGAGAAAGAGAAGCCCGTTCGTTTATCGTTGAAACTGTCAAAATTGATCTCTACCCAATCTCCGGGGAAATCATCCCGGCGACCGAGCCGGGCTTCAATTTTTTCGGGGTCGGTATCGAAGGCACGCCAGGCAACGTAGATGTAACGGTCATCGTACAAGATTTTGAAGGCCGTTTCCTGCGTTACCGGATCTACGTCGCTGGGCTGGCGCTGGTAAAAGTCACTGCCCCATTCAACCTGCTCCCAGGCGGGATCGTCAAGTTTACCGTCTACTGTAGGCGCCTCCCCTTCAATACGCTGGGTAGTGTATTCCGGGGCGGTGGTTTGCGCCACCAGTCCGGCGAATACGAAAAGCTGTAGTAGCAGCGTGGTTATAATCAATCTCATTCTAAAAGGGTGTAAATACTAATATGTTAGTAGGGACGCCAAAGAATAAGCAGGGTTGCACCTCTCGGATAAATTAACTTTGGGCCGAGGCGGAAGGCTGACGTGGCGCGACCGGCCCCTACTGAGCTTGCCGAAGCAGCGAAGTGAAGGAGAGAATAATTGAATAGCTGCCGCCCGGCACCAATTCAGTGTCTCGCGAATAGGAGCATGAGCAACCGGATTCAGATATTACCTGAAGAATGCAGGAGGGGATCCGCCGGTTGGTCCTCAGTACGTAAAATCAAAGCGGGCGCACCGGTTTTCACCAGTACGCCCGCTTGAGGTTTTATGTTAGGTACAACCTAGAGCTTGTTAGAGCTTCTAGCTCGTGACAAGCCTTATTTCTCGTCAAGAAGCTTAGCCGTTTCGCTGTAATCCTGGCCGTCTACCTTAGCCATTTCGATGGCCTTCTGAGCCGTTTTCTTGGCCATTTCTTTGTTACCTGTCTTGTTGTAGAGCCAAGCCAGGGTATCCATGTTGGCGTAACCGGGTTCCAACTCTACAGACTTCTTCGCCCAACCAAGGGCCTTTTCCAGTTGCGCCTGATCTTCGCTAGATTCATAGATCGTCCAGGCAACACTGTTGAGCTCCATGGCGCTATCAGAACCGTACATATCGTAGTACTTCACTGCCGCAGGGACGTAAGCCTCGTTGTCACGGGTTTGCTCGGCGTGGAACATCTCGTAGTGGTCCATCAGGCGCTGGGTAATGGCACCACCGTGCTCCATGTAGACAGGCGCCATGTCAGCGGCAGCTGGAAGTTGACGCACACCTTTTTCCTTCATGTAGTTGGTGATGATGCTCCGCTGGACGGTCATGATGAAGGTGCCGGTACCGGCTGCTTCCATGGCCTCCTCGGCGTTGGCCAACAGGTAGTTCATGCGCTTGCCGCCAACGTCACCTGGGTTGCTGAGCAGCAGTTCCATGGTTTCGGGTGCAGACCAGTCGTCCTGCATATCTAGGTACTCCCCGGCAATCTTATCCGCTTTTTC
Organism: Neolewinella sp.; assembly: GCA_047626445.1. Lineage (GTDB taxonomy): Bacteria > Bacteroidota > Bacteroidia > Chitinophagales > Saprospiraceae > Neolewinella. The sequence continues at coordinate 4,138 of JBLHRW010000039.1, read as the reverse complement.
CTGCTCGTATACACCCGTCAGTACCTCGGAGTAAGTAAGCATGAATTCTTCGCTGCGGTCGCCACCGTCGTAGCGTTTGTTCATGGCACCAAGGCTGTTCTCGCCGGTAGCCGCGTCGGCCAGGGCCAGGAATTCTTCCGCTGGGATGTAACCAAGTCCTTTGTGCACGATGTCGCCGTTACCGTCAACAAAGAGGTAGGTTGGGTAAGCCATTACGCTGTAGCGCTTGGCCAGGCCGGGGCCTTCGCCCTTTTCCATATCAAACTTGGCGTTGATGAATTTTTCGTTGTAAACCTTGCCGACTTCTTCCTGGGGGAATACTTTAGCCGCCATCATCTTACAAGGGCCACACCAAGTGGTGTAGGCGTCGATGAAAATTACTTTGCTCTCCTTTTTGGCCTGGGCCAGGAGCTCTTCGAATGGCTTTTCCACGAAGGTCATGCCCTCATATTCGCCTTCGGCTACGGCATCGATGGCCATAACATCAGAGGTATTCTGGGCGGTTACGCTCAGCGAGAAGAGGCAGAGCAGGAGGTAAAAGGTATACTTCATTTGGAATTTGTTGTGGTGAATTAGTCTCGAATTTACGGGAATTCTGGCGTAGTGAAGGGTAACGCTGATGACTTTAGGTTAATTATAAGACAATTGTAATAGTTTTTAAAGGGCGGGGCCGCAGGTGCAGGGGAAAGGATTTAAGAAGCAGGGCTGTGGCCCGACCAACGCGATTTCGCTTTGCTGGTGCTTGGTGGTACAATTGCGTTTCGGGCCAGTGCGCTATGGGACGTCGTAAAAACAACTTACGCCTTTTGACCGTCTTATTTTGCCCTCGCCGCACCTGAAAATCATTTCCGTAACTGAGGCTATGCAAAGGATTTTAAGCGCGGTGAGAACAAAAGCGTCAGGTCAAAAACCATTAAATTATTTATACGGCTTCCCTATGCGTACAGGGGCTCAGGTTTATGAAACAAGCTAGCTGACCATCATGCCCCTTGCAGCCCCATCCAATAATTCCTAGCAAAAATTATACGTTAAAACTATTTTTGCCTTCCGAAGGAGAAATAGCCTTCCGCCCTGAACCCCGACCCCTGCTTCTTCATTTATTACCTTGCATCCGGCGTCCGCGCCGAATTAGTCTTGTCGTCTGGTAGATTGGTAGTCTTGTAGAATCTACCACAAAAGCTCTTCTCGTCCTACCAGATAACAAGACCACAAGATTACAAGATTACAAGACTATAATGACCAATACCGACCTCCGCACCTCCATCTTCATCAAAGGCGCCCGCGCAAATAACCTGAAGAACGTTGACCTGGTGATTCCCAAGAACCAGCTCGTCGTTGTAACCGGCGTGAGTGGCAGCGGCAAGTCAAGTATTACGATGGATACGTTGTTTGCTGAGGGCCAGCGCCGCTACGTTGAGAGCCTGAGCAGCTACGCCCGACAGTTCCTGATGCGGATGAAAAAGCCGGATGTCGATTACATCCGCGGTATTTGTCCTGCGATTTCCATCGAGCAAAAAACAACCACCGCCAACGCCCGCTCCACGGTAGGTACGCTGACGGAGATTTACGATTTCTTCCGCCTGCTCTACGCTCGCGCTGGCCGGACGTACAGTCCCGTTAGCGGCAAAGAGGTAAAAAAGCATTCTGTCACCGACGTCGTCAAACACATCACCGCGCTCGACGAAGCCAGCCGGGTGCACCTCTATGCCCCACTACCCCGGCAGTTCGATGATCGGACGCTGCGCCGTGAGCTCGAATTGCTTCAGCAGAAAGGCTACACCCGCGTCATGGCCGAAGATGAGGTACAGCAAATCGACGATTTACTGGAGGCCAACGGCCCCGCCCTGGCCAAGACTCTGGCCGAGCTGACCGATGAGGAGGAGATGATGGTCCTCATCGACCGCTTCGTCATCAAATCCGGCGACAAGGAGAACGAAAAACGCATCGCAGACTCCGTTGGTACCGCCTTCAACGAAGGCGGCGGCGAGGTCATCGTTTACCTCGACAACGATAACTGGACGGCCTGGAACAACCGCTTTGAACTTGATGAGATCATCTTCCCCGAGCCCAGTCCCGCTCTGTTCAACTACAACAATCCCTTCGGCGCTTGCCCCATCTGTGAAGGCTTCGGTCGGACGATGGGCATCGACGAAGACAAGGTCGTCCCCGACCCCGCAAAATCCGTTTACGAAGGCGCCGTAGCCGCCTGGTCGGGCAACACCTTCGGCGAATGGCAACGTAATTTCTTGCGGGTCGCCAACAAATTCGACTTCCCCGTCCACACCGCCTACGCCGACCTGACGCGGGAAGAAAAGCGCGTCCTCTGGGAAGGTAATAAGCACACCGGGGGCATCCAGGATTTCTTCGACGACCTGGGTAAGAAACTTTACAAGATCCAGAACCGGATCATGCTCGCCCGCTACCGCGGCCGCACCACCTGCAACACCTGCCGGGGTGGCCGCCTGCGCCGCGAAGCCGAGTACGTGAAAGTTGGCGGACATGCCATCACCGACCTGCTCGACCTGCCCATCGACCTACTGCAAAAACACTTCCAGGAGCTGGAACTGAACGAAACGGACGCGGCTATTTCCAAACGCCTCCTGCTCGAGATCAGCAACCGGATCCAAAGTATGATGGACCTGGGGCTGAGCTACCTCACCGTCAACCGCCTGAGTAATACGTTGAGTGGCGGAGAAAGCCAGCGGATCAACCTAACGCGGACACTGGGCAGTAACCTGACGGCGTCGATGTACATCCTGGACGAACCCAGCGTCGGTCTTCACCCGCGCGATACGGAACGGCTCGTCACTGTGCTGCGCCGGCTGCGCGACCTGGGCAATACCGTCCTGGTCGTCGAACACGAAGAAGGCATCATCGCTGCTGCCGACTACCTGGTCGACGTTGGCCCGGCCGCCGGGATAAACGGCGGCGAGATCGTCTTTGCCGGCCCATATGAAGACATCCACAACGAGGCCACCGAAAGCCTGACGACCAAGTATATGAACGGGCAGATGTCCGTTCCCATCCCCGAACAACGTCGCCGGTTAACCAACTGGCTAAACATTGAAGGTGCCCGGATGCACAACTTAAAAAAGGTGGATGCTAAGATTCCGCTGAATGCGCTTACGGTGGTATCCGGGGTTTCTGGCAGCGGCAAGACCAGCCTGATCAAAGGCATACTTTACCCCGCGTTGCGGCGGGGACTCGGCGAAGGCTCCAGCCAGGCACCGGGGCCACACATCGCCCTTACCGGAGACCTGAAAGTCATCACCCAGGTGGAGATGGTGAACCAGAGCCCGATCGGTAAATCCAGTCGGTCTAACCCGGTAACTTACGTTGGGGCCTACGACGACATCCGCAGCCTGATGGCCAGCCAGCAGCTGTCTAAGATTCGCGACTATAAGCCCGGATTCTTCAGCTTCAACGTTGACGGCGGCCGATGCGACACCTGTAAGGGCGAAGGCGAACAGACGGTAGAAATGCAATTTTTGGCCGACGTTCGTCTGGTGTGCGAAGAATGCAACGGTGCCCGCTTCAAGCGGGAGATCCGCGACGTACAGTATAAGGGTAAGAACATCACCGATATCCTGGGCCTGAGTGTCGACGAAGCCATCGAATTCTTCGCAGAAGAGAAAGGCCTGATGAAAAAACTGCAGCCGCTGCAGGATGTTGGGCTGGGCTACATCACCCTGGGACAATCATCTTCTACCCTTTCCGGCGGAGAGGCCCAGCGGGTTAAGCTGGCGAGTTTCCTGACCCGGGAGAAGAAGGGAGAACACATCCTGTTCATCTTCGACGAACCGACTACCGGACTACACTTTCATGACGTGGCCATCCTCCTTACTGCACTTAATGCCCTAGTAGAGCGGGGACATACGGTCCTCGTCGTTGAGCACAATATGGACGTTATTAAATCTGCCGACTACGTTATCGACCTTGGCCCGGAAGGCGGGCGTGATGGGGGGCATATTATCTTTCAGGGTACGCCGGAGGAGTTGGCGGCTTGTGGGGAGGGGTATACTAGTGGGTATTTGAAGGAGGCTTTGGGGAAGTGAAGGAGAGAATGGCTGCCGCTGCTTCCGTTTGCAACGCTGCGCTTGCTCACCCGAGAGAGTACGTTAATGGGTGAATGGGAGAA
>JBLHRW010000038.1:0-20715 GCA_047626445.1 Neolewinella sp. | reverse complement strand
AGCGGAGTCCGCCAGTGCCGTCGTCTCCGTTGAGGTTATCTTCCAGCAGTATCGGCGTAACTTCATCGTCACAGAATTCCGTCTGCGCAGCAGCAGGCGTAAAGGTGACGTCCGGGCAGGTCCTGGCGGCACAGTTTACCGTTGCGCTTGCTGCACTCTCATCGCAGGTAGTTCCGCTACGAACGGAAATGACGCTGATCGTGACGTTCTCGCCAAAATCAAGGCCATCGACGTACAAACTGGTACTATCCTGTGGAGCACTGAAGGGGCCCCCGTTGATGCTCACCCGATAGCCCACTGTCGCATCCGCTACCGCAGCCCAGTCAAACAGTACACCGTCGAGGTCTTGGCGGGCACAGGTCGGTGTCGGCGGTTCCAAGATGGGGGTAACCGGAACGACGAAGTTGTCAGTCGCCATACAATTATCTTCCACTGTCAGGGTAACCGTATGGGCACCGGGGATGTCCCAGCTGAGTTGATAAGTTTCGTTGCCGAGATCCGCCACGTTAGCGCCGTCGAAATCCCAGGTATAGGTTGCGGCCATTGCCGCAGCTCCTTCGAAGGAAACCGTCCACTCTTCCCCCTGGCATACCAGCGCAGGAATGGTACTGAACGCGATGGTCGGCACGGCAAATATTTCCATATCAAGGCTGTCGGTATACATACACAGCGTCTCTTGCACATAGGTAACGTACAGGCGGTGTACGCCAAGCCCAACAAGTGTGGGGTCGAAGGAATACGTGCCTGCATTGTCTACCACCCCCGGTCCGGACCAGCTGAGGGCGCCGGTTCCATCGTCTCCATTGAGGTTATCTTCCAGCAGTACGGGCGCAACTTCATCATCACAGAACTCCGTTTGCGCGGCCGCAGGTGCAAAGGTTACGTTGGGGCAAGTTCGGGCGGAACAGTCGACGGCAGTACTGGCGGGACTTTCATCACAAGTCGTTCCGGTTCGAACAGCAATCACGGTTAAAGTGACCGTTTCTCCGAAGTCGAGGCCGGTGATTTCCAGCGTCGTACCGATCTGGTTGATGAAGGTCATACCTCCATCAATGGTGTACCGATATTCGGTGGCGCCGGCTACCGCCGGCCAGTTGAACTCAACAGCGTCGAGATCTTGGCGCGAACAGCTCGGCAGCGGTGCTCCCATCACCGGATCAACCGAAATGATAAATCGAGTACTATCCACACAGTTATCGGTTACGACTAGATAAACGGGTTTCGTGCCTGGGACCGTCCAACTTAATTCATAAGACTCTCCGCCAAGATCAGTCACGTTGGCGTCCCCGAAGTCCCAATCAAAGTTTGCTCCGGAATCCGCCGATCCGGTGAAGGATACAGTCATAGTCTGGCCGACACAAATCTCTGTCGGTGTTGGGCTCAGCGTTACGACCGGCAAGTCGTTGAGGGTAATGGTGACCTGGTCGTCGGAATCACAGGAAGAGGGACCATCGTAGTTTACGGTGAGTACATAGTCGTTTGCAGCAAGACCGGATGGGTCGAAGCTGAAGGTACCATCTCCGTTATCCACGACTCCGGTACCACTCCAAGTCACCGGACCGTTGAAGAGGCCGGTAGTAAGGCTCGCCGTCAAGAGGAAAGGGCTTTCGGTTCCATCCAGACAAATAGCTGTAGGCGGGGTATCCGTCTGTACTACGCCAGCCGGACAATCGAGGGTACGACAGCTAAATGCTACCGGTACTCTGTTGTCACAAGGACCAGGACCCAAGGCTTGCAGCGCACCTTCAAAGTCCTGGGAAGGCATGAGGCCGGTCACGGTATGCTCCGTTTCAGCGGCGGTAAACGTAACCATGCTCCCATCTTCGCCAAAGAAAAGATAGCCGGTGGCTCCGGGAACAGGTTCCCAATCAAAGGTGACCGATTCTAGCTGCGGATTGACACAGTTGACCACAGGGTCAGCCAGCGGAGCAGATACATCTATCATAATGAAGGCCGGGTTACTCGGGCATCCACTGATGTTGCTGGTTACCCCGGCGGTGATGGTTCGGGTACCTGGGCTACCAAAAGTAACCATGTACTGCGTATCATTGGGGTCGCCGTCTGGAACGATAATTCCACCATCAAGATCGAGTACGACATCATTATTAGAGATGGGGTTGCCACTACTCACCGTAATCAGGAGGGTATCCCCAACGCATTGTGCCCCCGGATCGGTGATTAAGGCTGATGGACGGGCAAAAACGGTCACATCAAAAGTCGTAGTAAAGGGACAAGGGCCTTCTTCCACGTAATCCATGGTTATGGTGTAGGTGATCCCTGCGGGGTCGTTGGGCACGGTCGCAGCAAAGAAGGTATCTCTGGCGACACCGGTACCCATGTAGGTATACGTCCCGTTTCCGGTTCCACCGGTCACCACCAGATCAGAAAGGCTGATGAATTCATCGCCATTGAGGATACATATTTGGGCTGGAATGGAAGATACATCTGCATCCAGGGGCGGACATGGGTCGGCAAAACAACTTACTGTTCCAGAAGAGGGGCCATCTCCACAGGGCCCGCTGTCATTGGCAAAGACTTCGATCATAACTTCCTCGCCCGGTAAGAGGCCAGTGTAGGTTGTATCGGTATTAAACGTTGTAGTGCTTGCGCCACCATCACGAATTACGGTAAAGCCTTCTCCGTTACTAACGTCGTCCCAGGAGAAGGTAACGCTGTTCAGATCGGCATTGCTACAAATTACCGTGGGTGGAGCCGCTGGGGCCAGGCAAATTCCGTCAACGTAAGCTGTGTCGCTAGGACAACCATCCTGCTTTACGACCAGGCAAATCCGGAATGGACCGGGCTGGGTAAAGCTGTAGGTATAAGTCTGAAAACCTACCGTATCGATGGCTACCGGTACATTCTGCGGATAGTCCCAGCAGAAAATAACCGTATCGCTTACGGTAGTGCCTGCGTTGACGGAACCGGTGTATGCTACCGTGAATACTTCCCCGACACAGACTTCAATGCCGCCCGTAAGGCCGTTGACTTCAAAATCACTTGTAGGCTTTTCCAGGACGGTGTAAGTAAACATTTGCTGTCCTACACACATACCTTCGACGAAATCCACCGTAAGCAGGTGCACCCCAATACCGGCGGTATCGGTATCGAAGAAGAAATCAGGGCCTACCTGAATAACGCCAGTTCCGCTGAAAGTAAGGGTACCCATACCGTTATCGCCGGTAACCGTGGCGGTCAGTAGGGTTCTCGGATCGGTCTCCATTTCACAGAGGTCCATATCGGCGGGTTGTTCCAACACGAGTGCCGGACAGGCCTGGGTCGTACAACTTCCGGATCCTGGATCAATCGGACACGGCGTATTGCCAACCGGCAATACTTCAATCGTCACCGTTTCATTTACGGATAAGCCGCCAACGAAAAGCGTCGTTGAATCCTGGAAGAATGGAGCGCCGCCATTTACGATGACCTGGAAACTATCGACGGCGGGTTGGTCGGGCCAGGAGAAGAGGACGCTTTCCATCTGGTCATCCAGGCAGGTAATTACCGGAATCAGGTAGGGCTCGATTACATCGACGCTGTCGGTATGGACGTCACCAATACAACCGAACTGATTGGTCACTTCTAAGGTAACGTAGTACCTGCCGGGGGCGGCGTAACTAAAGGTCCGGCTGGCATCGTCAGCACCCGGCGTCTCCGTTGCTCCAACCGCCGTCCATTGATACGTGAAACCGCCTTGTGCTGCACCTGCGACCGCGCCCAAAATATCCGTATCCGTACAGATCGGACCATCTGGCAGATCAAAAACGGAAGAAGGAACCGGATTGACTACCAGTTGGTAAACGTCGACAAAGTCACAACCTTCATCCAGCAGTGCGCGGATGGAATAGGTGCCCTGACCAAGGGTTGCAGGGTTAATGGTACCGTTAAAGGCTACGTTGTCTATGGTCCAGGTAAGGATACCAGACCCATCGCTGCCCATGGCCGTAATCGTCATAGCCATGTCCTGATCGAGGTCAGTACAGAAAGGGCCGATGTCATCGATGTTAATCGTTACGTCGGGGCAGGACTCTGCAATGCAGGTTTCAGGCTCAGAAGTAACGTTCGGGCAGCCGGCATTTACTGCCGTGACGGAAATGGTAACCACATCATCAACGCTGAGATTAGTAACCGTTACCGAGTTTCCATTACGGGTGACGACGCCGCCAGCGGGAATGGTTATTTCGTTTACGATGTAGCTGTCGGCACCGGTATCGTTCCAGGTAAAGATTACGAAATCTAGTCCAACGGCACCACAAACGATTTGAGGAGCGGGGCTGGGTTCTGACAGGGTAATCTGGGCCTGGAAGGTATCCACACAGCCGGGGTTGGCGGTGTTGATAGTACTGAGGAAGATATTATGCGTTCCGGTAGAGTCGATGGTGATCGTGAACGTTCCAGCGCCGTCATCAGCAATGGTTCCGCCAATCCCGGGATTTTCGAACTGCAGGATGTACGCGTCAGCAGCCGTTACCGCCGTATTGATGGTGGCGGTAAAGACGCCCGTAAAACCACAGATCTCTGTTTGATCAAGGGTGAAGGCCGCAGGAGGGGCCTGGGTTACCGTGAATTGAACGGTCGTGTCAGAAGGACAACGCCCTCCTACCCCATCGTAATGAATATCGAGGTTGTGGACCAAAGTATTCGTACCGGCAGGAAGCGCGGGCAGGATAATGGTGGTAATGCTGTCTGCATCAGCCGGTGCATCAGTCAGCCCGAGGGTGCCGCTGTTGAAAAGGAAGGTACCGGCTTCTCCGGCCCAGACGGATACGTCTACGCTGTTATTTCCATTATTGATACAGATCGGATCTGCGTAGTTCACGACAAAGCCGGGGGTGGAAGTCAGTGGCGTTTCACATGTACGGGAACGTTCCGTTCCTTCACAGCTCATCAAGGCATCTCCGGAGAAGGGAACAACCCGGAATTCTACTTCATCACCTGGGTTCAGCCCGGTAAAGAGGTAGCTGTTGGTGAGGTAGTTGTCATCGATCAGCATTTCTGGTGCTCCGTTGATGGAGGCGTAGATGTGGTAAAAATCAGCGATGCCAACCGTCCAGTTGAATTCCAGTTCGCTGACACAGATCGGGTTACAGGTTAGGCTGGGCTGCCCCGGAGGGGTATTGAGGATTACTTCGGCGAAAAAAGAAAACTCCTCGCAGCCATTCGCGTCCCGCACGGTGACAAAGATGTCAGACAGGTTCATATCGTATGGAGGAACGACCGTATAGAACTCCGAAGTCTCCAATTCATCAGGTCCCCACAAATAGGTGTAAGGTGCCATCCCGCCCGAGGGCGTTGCGGTGAGGGTGATCATATCACCGAAACAAATGTTGGAGGAAAGCGGATCAATGGTTACCCCAGGCAACTCATTGACCGTGTAGGTATGTTGAAACTCCCTTGTACACGGGACGAGCGGATTCGTATTATCGGTAATCTCGAGGATGACCACTTGTACGCCTACAGCGAAAGTTTCGAAAGTATACGTATTAGTGGTGGATGTACCAAAATCCCAGGAGAGTCCATACTCTGGTGGGAAAGGTCCGCCTCCGGGGGCCGTTGCCGTGAAGGTTATCTCTTGAAAAATACACACGGAGGCGTCTACGGGGGTAATCATCGCCAGGATTTCCGGGCTGACGTCAACGTTGACGACGATCATGGTATCACAGTTGTCGCCATAGTTTACGTTGACCGCATAGGCCCCAGCATCGGCCGTGGTAACTGCAGGTACCGAATACGTATCGGTATTACTTACCGGATTGTTATCGAGCGTCCATTGGATGGAGTTAACGGTGGCGTCGGTTACGGAAATGCTCAGGTCAAGCGGTTCACCAAAACAGAGGTAGGTGTTGTCGTCAGGGCCGATGTAGTCCAGGGTAGGAATTACCAGATCAGCCAGTACATCGAGGTCTTTTGGCGCGCAACCAGGCTTACTGACGCTGAAGGTGTAGCTACCTGCGGGGAGACTTATTGCCCAGGTGTTACCCAATACAGAGCCATCCGAGTTATCGGTCCAAACCGGGTTTACACCTGTCGTGACGGGTCCACCCTGAAGTTGGAAAAGATCTCCCGGACAAGGCTCGTTGAGGATGGTAAAAACAGGATCCGGGATTTCTGGAAAACAGATTGTGGGGTCGCCGGAACAGGGAGAACCACAGAAACCATCAACGTTACCACTGTAGCCACCGGAAACACCGTCGGCCAGCACTTGGACTTCAAAAGCGTAGGCATCTGCGGGGGGAACACCTCCCGGGTCGATGGTCGTAAAGGTCCAGCAGAATTCCAGTCCACAGTCTCCCGGTCCATCTCCGTAGTTATTTCCGGGATCTCCATCCAGTACGCCCGGATCGCCACAAGTCTCGTTGGTACCTTCCGAGCTGTCAAAGGCGTAGCCGTTGAAAAAGGTCGTCAAAGGCCCGCAGTTCTGGCACCGCGACCACATCGGGTACCAGGCCCAGTTGCCTGCTGCACGGCAGGCAGTAGGTGGTCCGACCCCAGAAGGCATCATCGAAGCAAAATCAAAACCTGGCCCTACGGAAGTAATCAGAACGGCGTGAACCCATTCCTGATCCGGGGTCAGGAACTCATTGTCGAGCGAAAAGCAGATTTCCACCATGATGCCCGCTGGATACAGTCCCGCAGGGCGGTCTTCAAAGGAATCTCCATCGTAGGTTCCGGAACCGGTTCCTGCATCAACACACTGCGCAAAACCGGAAGTGCTGAAAAAAAGAAGTAAAAAAAGGGATAACGCTGTAATTCGGAGGTGGAATGTCATCAAGAAAAGCCACTATGTAGCATACTACATAAGGCATTAAACCTTCGAACTAGGCCGAATGGGGTTTGTTAAACGTGGTGTTTATCCCGGCTGAACCGGTAAGGCTGGATTAGAATAGTTAGGACCTGAGTACAAAAAGTAAAATGCTGCGATATGCTACGATTAACAAGAAAATGAAGTTTTCGGACAATTTGTAAAAAGCCGAAAAACAAAAAATTTAAATGGGTAGATTTACATCTCTTCCATCTAATACCCGCAAAATACACCATTAGTTTACAATTAAGAAACATTAACTTGTCATGACACCTTTTTTGGACAAATCTGAAGCCCCTAGCCACCTTTTTCTAGCTGTATTGATTGCTTTTTTCGTTTGTGCGCTGTTCATGACGGTGATCACAGATGGCTTTACATCGATGGATTGGATCGACCTTGCGGCAATAAGAGAATTAAAAACATCCATTGCTGAACGGCAACAGTTGCGCAGCTACCTACTTGTCAGCAACTTAATCCCCTTTGCCGGAACCGCGTTATTAGCCCTTGTCTTTGTCTTTCGCAGGCAATGGGCCAATGCTGCGGGGCTTGCGTCCGCTCCGGCACCTGGTTCTTTCTTGCCTGCCGCCATATTTTTCATTGCAGCGTTACCATTTGTCGCCTGGCTTGCATACCTCAACATGCAAATTACACTGCCGGACTGGATGCAGGCCTCAGAAGACAGTACCGACGCCCTGCTGAAAAGTGTGTTGACGATAGAAACTGTACCGGAATTTTTGCTCACACTGGTTACCGTGGCGGTTACTCCCGCCCTTGGAGAAGAGTTACTAATGCGGGGCGTATTACAAAGGCGGGTGTTTCAACCTTGGTTCGGGAATCACCATGTCGCTATTTGGGCGGCAGCCATCCTGTTCAGCGCCATCCACTTCGAATTCGCCGGTTTTGCCCCCCGCCTTCTACTTGGCCTTTTGCTCGGGTATGGCTACTACTGGTCGGGGTCCCTGTGGGTGCCAATACTGTTGCACTTGGCTTTCAACGGTATCCAGGTGACAGTGGCCTACGTCACCGGTGAATTTGACCCCAGTGCGGAGATTACGGAAGTCCCCCCCTGGTGGGGCGGCGTGATCAGCCTCGCTATTGTGATTGGCATCGGCTGGTGGTCGGAGGTGAAGTTTAAGCGCGTTTCATCATCAGGCGCGGACGCAGGTGCTCAGTAAAGAATAAAGAAGCAAGGGGGGAGGAAAGGGGTAGCACCTCTGCCTCCCCCCTTGCTCTTTACCATCTTTGTCTTGTACCTGCGGCCGCGCCCAGCTACTACACCAACAAAAGCCTACATCAACACCCCGTTGATCGGCTCAATGGACGGTGGCAAGTCCGTTTCCCCAAGCATTTCCCGGAGGTCAATCTCGATAACCCGGCATAAGGAAAGCATTGGTATGTCGTTCCCCAGGCCTTCAAACGGGTTCTCGGAATAATCGCCGACCAACTCCATCATAACGAACACCCAGGCCACCAGAACAGAAAACGGAATGGACAACCAGCTGCCATAATCTCCAATCTTAGCGAACTCAGAAACCATGCCAAATGGCAAGAGAAAAATAAAAATGCCAACAAAAATGAAACTCATGTTCGCGTACTGCCGTGGCAGCGGGAACTTCTTGATCCGTTCACATTTGCCCTGGTGCACGTAAAAGTCGTTGAGCAATTTCTGCAATTCCATGTGCCGAAAGTCCTCGATGACACCTTGCTGCCGTAACACTTTGAGGTCCTGTGCTTGCTGGTCAATGATCTGGGTAGCGGTGTTTTTGTAGTTGATGAGGCGTTCATACTCCGTAGGTAAAAGAAATTGCTTCAACTCTTCTTCCGTCACCTCATCCTTGATCAACCCCACGCCGAATATCTCCCGGTACCGTTCCGCCACCTTACCGATGTGCCCGCCCTGGCTGATGTGCTCCCAGGGTGTAGGGACGAGCAGCTGACTTCGCAAAGCATACAACCAACCGATGTGGCGGTACAACAGGGTTTTGACGATGCCGTCCAACGCTTCGGAAGAAATTTCCTCGGCGGTGAACTGGTTAGAAACGAAGGCTCTTACGGTAGTTCCCCAGGCACGACTACTATTGATAATCGCTCCCCATATTTTCCTGGCTTCCCACATCCGGTCATAGGCACTGTTGTTCTTAAAACCTACGTAGAAGGCAACTGCCGTACCGATCACCGAGAGCGGGAGCCAGGGAAGGGACAACCACCTCAGTTCGACATATTCGTACAGCACGACCACCAGGGTCATCCAGGTAAGCATCCATGGGATATGCTTCCCAGAGAATTGCCAAACTTGCTTAATCGTAAAATTCTTATTGATAAACATGGAGCGGGGTTGCTGTTTGAGCGGGGAAGATGATGAAAATTGCTGGGAATCTCTGAAACAGGTTGCGCTTGCTCAAGGGGAGGGGGGACCTAATAAGGGATGCATGACAAACCGCACCATCAGTTATGGTGCCTTGCTGGAGACGCTGCACGTCGAATGAACCGAAGGCCGTTGGACGATCGGCGCCTCAACCAAGGGGAAAGGGCAGGCCCCCCCCCCACTATGTGCAAGCGATTGTACCCAGCCTATTAAAAAAGGTAAGGCTTCAAGCTATTTTTACCTATCTTAAGGCCTATCATCATTCTCAACTCATATGTACAAGAAACACTATTTCACCAGCCTTCTTTTGTTGGCTTTTATGGGTGTTTGTCTGGCTTTTTCAGCAGCTAATACGGCGAATCATTTAGCCCCCGAAGACCTGACCACCGCCGAAGCCCCCTTCGACATCATGATGAAGGTGCTTACGCATCAGCGTTGTGTCAACTGCCACCCCAATGGCGACCGGCCCCAACAGGGAGAAGATAGCCACTACCACAATCTCAACGTGTTGCGTGGGGCAGACAACCACGGCGTTGCTGGTCTAAAATGTAGTACTTGCCACCAATCAGAAAACAACGATTACTCCGGCGTGCCGGGGGCTCCGGAATGGAGCCTGGCGCCCATCGAAATGTACTGGGAGGGCTTGAGCCGGACCGAGATTGCCCGTTCGATGACGGACCCCGCAAAAAACGGCGGCCGGTCTATCGAAGAGCTGGTAAAACACCTTACCGAACACGAGTTGGTCCTCTGGGCCTGGGAGCCCGGAGTAGACGATGAAGGCACCCCCCGCGAAAAACCACCGGTCCCCGTGGAAGAATACATCGCAGCGGTAAAAGCCTGGGCGGAAGCTGGCGCGGTTATCCCTGCTGAATAACCTCAGCCTGCATAAGCCTTTGAATTTAACCCAAAGCATCAAATTTGAGGGTCAGTTGAAGTACTGCGAAGTATAATCATTGCGAACCAAGCGCTTCGGGTGGGGGCACCCACAACCAAAGCCTTACCAGCGTCCTTACGTTTGCCACACTACTTATGAATTTTCATATCCAACCATCATGACAACAACATTCACCCTAAACGGCCAGCCAGTAAGCGTCGATGCGGAGGGCAACAGCCCTTTACTTTGGGTCATCCGGGACACCCTGGACCTCAAGGGCACCAAATTCGGCTGCGGCAAAGCCGCCTGCGGCGCCTGCACCATCCACGTTAACGGTAAAGCCGTACGCTCCTGTTCCTATGCCGTAAAGTTTGCCGAGGGCAAAGAAATTACGACCATCGAAGGATTGAGTTCCGAAGGCAAGATGCACCCCGTGCAGCAGGCATGGACGGAGGAGATAGTTCCTCAGTGTGGCTATTGCCAACCTGGGTTCATGATGGCTACCGCTGCCATGCTTAAGGAAATCCCCAACCCTACGGATGAGGACATCGACAACAACATCGTCAACGTTTGCCGCTGTGCCACCTACTACCGGATGCGCAAAGCCATCCACCGGGCGGCAGAACTCCAGAATGAAGCAACTAAATAACCCGACCATGTCTAAAAAAAAGAAAGAGAAAAAAGGCTTCTCGCGCAGAAAATTCCTGATTCGCGCGGCCATCGGTACCGGGGTAATGATGGGGGCTACCTATTACAGCACGCCGCTCCTCCGCCGAAAGATTGCCGGTGTGGTCAACACCGCCGAATCACCGTACATGGGGTCTACCTATGATCCGACCATTTGGTTTGAGGTCACTGCCGACAATACACTGATCTTCCACAGCCCCAAGGTGGAAATGGGGCAAGGCACCTTTACGGGCCTGGCCCAAATTGCCGCCGAAGAACTAGAAGTGGGTATTGAGCAAATCAAAGTCGTACATGCCAGTACGGCCACGGGGAACATCGACACATTCGCCACTGGTGGTAGTACCAGCATCGCGAGTCTTTGGGCACCGTTGCGGGAAATTGCCGCTACTATGCGCGTGATGCTGATCAACGCTGCCGCCAGCCAGCTGGGCGTGGCCATATCCTCGCTAACGGCCCTGAATGGCGTCGTCTCCGGCGGTGGTAAGTCCATTACTTACGGAGAAGTCGTTCAAAACGTAACGGAGTGGGAAGTGCCCGATACCCCGCCGTTGAAAGACCGCAGCACTTACAAGCTCGTCGGCAAACCCATTGCCCGGGTCGACCTGAAAGACAAGGTAATGGGCGCTCCCATTTTCGGTATGGATGCGACGTTGCCGGGGATGCTGTACGGCGCGGTGGTTCGGCCCAGTAGTGTTGGCGCTACCTTTCTCGGAGCTGACGTGTCAGCAGCTGAGGGAATGCCCGGAGTAGTCAAAATCGTGCTGGAGGAAGACTTCGTTGGTGTGGTTGCAAACTCCTACATAGAAGCAGAGAACGCCAAGCAGAAGATCAAGGCCAACTGGAGTACAGGGAAAGTCTGGCAATCGGAAGACATTGAAGCCATGATTCGGGTCGGACAAGGGACGCCGGCGGTCATCCAGAAAGAAGGGAAGGCCAAACAGCTCTTGGCCGATGGGGAAGAAGGCGTCATCGTCTCCGAATACTACAGCCCCATCGGGGCGCATGCCCAATTGGAGCCAAATGGTGCAGTAGCCTTTGCGGAGGAAGACAAAGCGATAATTTTGATGTCGACCCAGGTCATTGCCATCACTCGCAAGGAGATTGCTAAGCGGATAGGGCTCAAGGAAGAGCAGGTCGTGATCCAGCCGACGTTTTTAGGCGGCGGCTTTGGCCGCCGGTTGCACACGCCCAACGCGATGCAGGCGGCGGTCATGTCCAAAGCCGTCGGCAAGCCAGTAAAGAGTTTTTTCAACCGCAAGGAAGAGTTTCAGAACGATACCTTCCGCCCGCCGACCCACAACGTGATGAAGGGTAAGCTCACGGCTGAAGGCAAGATCGAAGCGATCGAACACAACGTCTCCAGCGGAGATGTTTTCTTCGGCTCACCACTGGTGCCACGACTGCTGCAGACTGTCGTCGGCACCGACGTCGGTGCCTGGCGCGGCGGAATGATCCAGTACCACGGCATCCCTAATTACCGGGCCGTTTCCTGGCGCGTAAAGCTCCCCTTTGCCACCAGCTGGTGGCGAAGCCTGGGCCTACTGGCCAACACCTTTGCCATCGAGAGTTTTATGGACGAGCTGGCCGAAAAGGCCGGCAAAGACCCTGTGCTCTTTCGCCTCGATCACCTCACCGACTCCAAGGCCGATCTCCGACTGGCTAAAGTCATCCAGCGCGCAGCGGAAGAAGCCGGTTACAGAAACGAAGCCAGTAACGGCCGAGCCATGGGTTTTGCCGCCAGTACTGATGCGAATACCCCCTGCGCCCACGTCGCGGAAGTATCCATCGAAGATGGTGACATCAAAGTGCATAAGGTCACCTGCGTGATGGATCCCGGCATGGTCATCAACCCAGACCAGGTACGCGCCCAGTGTGAAGGCAGTATCATTATGGGCATGAGTGCCATCCTGCACGAACGCATGACCGTCAAAGATGGCTCCCTCTACCCCGTTATCTATGGCGCCTATAAAATGGCCCTGATGCGGGATGCCCCAAAAGAGATCAACATCTTCTTACTGGAAAACGACGACAAACCCGGCGCAGTCGGTGAACCGCCGCTGGGACCGATCGGCGCCGCTATTGCCAATGCTGTTTACCGGCTTACTGGGGAACGGCGGCGGCGGATACCGCTTTAGGGTCAAGTTGAAAACTTGACATCCCGACAACCTGATTACTACCTTGCGCGCCATGGTCTACCACCTCGTCCGCCCCGTCGCCCGTTACGTGCTCCGCTATTATTATCGGAACATCGACCTGACTGGCCTGGAAAACATTCCCGCTGATGCGCCCGTCATCCTAGCGGTCAATCACCCCACGGCCTTCATTGAACCGTGCATCATGGCCTGCTTCCAGCCCAGGACCTTATGGTTTCTTGCTCGTGGGAACTTGTTCAACAACGGCTTTTTCAAGGCTTTGCTCAATTCCGTTAACATACTGCCAGTCTATAGATTAGAAGATGGTGGCTACGAAAAGCTTAAAGATAATTTTGATACGTTTGATGCCTGCTTCAAGGCCCTGAGCCGGGGGCGGGCCATCATGATTTTAGCTGAGGGGCGGACCATCCACGAGAAGGCGCTGCGGCCCATTCGTAAGGGTACCGCCCGGATTGCGTTAGGGGCATTAGACCGAGACCCCACGATGAAAGAGGTCTACATCGTGCCCATCGGTGCCAATTTCACTAAAGCGGATCGTGTGCGGGGGCAAGTCATGGTTCGTTGTGGCACGCCTATCCTCGCCTCGGAGTACCTGGAAGATTATCGACGCGGAGAGGCCACGGCTATTAGAAACCTTACTTCGCACCTGCGTTCGCGCCTAAGTCCGCTCGTCGTGCAGTTTCCTGATCAGGCGCGGAGCAGTATCGGAGAAGGTCGTTTAGAGCTGCACCGGAATGATATTCAAGCCGATCAAACCTATGACATCACCCACTATGGCAGGCAGCTCGATCAGGAACTCGAAATCGCTGCCCGCACCCCCGAAGATGCGCCGGAGCTCACCCGTTATTTCAACGCTTTGCACCAACAAGGCTTAACGGAGGGCGCGGTCGCAGGTGCAGCGAACGGACAAAAAAGCAAGGTGCCCTGGATCAAAGTCCTGCTAGCCACCCTATTCCAGCTCCCCCAGCTCCCCTTGTGGCTACTGGCGGAATTCATCGGCGCTTCGCAGCCAAAGCACATCGAATTCTACAGTCCCGTCCGCTTCGCGGCGCTGACCGTCGGGACGCTCCTGCTTTACCCCCTGCTACTAATCCTATTACCCTGGCCCGGTAAGTTCTGGCTACTGGTGGCCATCTTCACCGTGGGTTGGTCGTTGCGCCAGTTGGAGAAGGGGCAGCGGTGGTATGCCGACAAAAAGGTAGAGCGGATGGTGCCGGCGGAGCGCGGAAGGCTGGTAAAAATGCGTGGCGAGGTTATTGCTGAGATACACTCGCTTTCTGCGGAGGAGATTATTGGGTAACTGCTCGTGCAGGCATGGTTTTACTTACTTGGGGATAAAACCTGATCAATACATTTTTTCCCACATTTTAAGTTTGCCATCAGCAAGGATAAATCGAACGTCAAAGCTATCCGGAACCTCTTTTAGATAGCTAAAATAGGTCACTAGTTTTGTTCCTATCGGCATTTTATCAAGTTGCTCTTTCATATACAAGGAGTATTCATCGTAGAGCTCACGACTCAGCTTAATTTCCTCATCAATTCTTCCACTGGGGACAACATTTTCATAGAAAGAGTTATAAAAATAAAAAGCATCAAATTTTGTAAAATCAATATTGGTAATATTGGAATTAATGAATTCCACATTCTTTAAATTGTAATGTTTGGAGACACGGTTGGCTGTTACGCAAAGGTCTTCCCGCAGTTCAACGCCAACGAAATGAGCTTCCGTACACGCTGCACCAATCATACAAAACTTGCCTGCTCCTGACCCTACGTCTAGTATTTTTGCATCCTTACTATCTGCAAGATAGCGGGCTGCAGTTTTCGCAATATGGACAGGGGTAAAATGTATTTCCGCAGTCTCCTCCATTCCTGGGGGATAAATTAAATCAAACTCACTATCGGCTACCTCTGCATTTGACGCTATGCGTTTAAACAACATGCTTTATTGTATTGCGGCCCCGCCAATCAGCAGGGGCCAGTAGCTAAGGTGTCCAGTGGCGCTACTCAACCCGATCCCGACCCAAAGCAAAATAAAAGCCGACCAGTTAGCCAGTCCTGGTTTTTCTGGTGTGGGCCGTTCAATCAACCCCTCGTCCAACAATTCGTCCAGCATAATGCTTAGTTTTAGCCCAAAGCTACGTCAACTAACCTTGCTTTTCAACGTTAGTTGCACCTGCGTCCGCGCCTACCTCCAAAGAAAGCAGCGAAGCTAAATCCAGCACTAAATGAAACTACTACTCCCACTTTCCTTCCTTCTCCTTCTCCTTTGCGCCTGCCAAAGCGAACCAGAAACCGGTAACCAAGCTGATCTACTGGTCTTCAACGCTAAAATCTGGACTGGTGTCGACTGCCCCGGCGTCGAAACCGCTGCGGCAGAGGACTACTGCGCCACGGCCATGATCATCGGTCAGGGCGGACGGGTGATGGCCCTGGGCAACGATACGACGGCCTGGAGCAGTCAAATCGATAAAAATACGGAGCGGCTGAACGCCGACGGCCAATTCGTGATGCCCGGCTTCATCGAGGGCCACGCCCACTTCAGTGGGCTGGGCAGCAGCCTGCGGAACCTCAATTTTCTGCGGTCTAAGAACTGGGACGAGATCGTCGCCATGGTCGCCGAGCGGGCTGAAGACACCCCGGAAGGTGATTGGATCTCCGGCCGCGGGTGGCACCAGGAGAAATGGGACAAGCCGCACGACCACTCCGTCGGTGGCTACCCCATTCACGATGAGCTGAGCCGGTTGACCCAGGAGCATCCGGTCATTCTCCGCCATGCCAGTGGGCACGGCCTGTTCGCCAACGCTAAAGCGATGCAGATTGCTGGCATCAGCCGGGAGACCCCCGACCCACGCGGTGGCCGCGTGCTCCGCGACGCCAGCGGCGACCCCACCGGTGTGTTCGAAGAACGTGCGATGGACCTCATCACCGATTCCTACCAAAACTGGATCCAGACCATGACGCCGGAATCCCGGAAGGAGGAATGGCTGCTCGGGATCGAAGCCGCTCAGGAGGAATGCCTGCGTAAGGGCGTGACCAGCTTCCAGGATGCCGGCACCAAATTCCGCGAAGTCACTTGGTACAAAGAACTGGATGAAGCGGATGAACTGAAGCTCAACCTCTGGGTAATGCTCCGCCACTCTTACAATGAGATGGCCGGCAATATGGACGGCCTGCCCCACTACGGCAAGAATTTCACCTGCGCCGCCATCAAGACGGAACTAGATGGTGCCCTGGGCAGCTACGGTGCCTGGCTGATCGAGCCTTACTTCGACAACCCCGGCTTCGTGGGCCAAAATACAACCCTGGTAGCAACGATGGACAGCATCGCGCAGCTGGCTAAAAAACACAAGATGCAGCTCTGCGTCCACGCCATTGGCGACAAGGCCAACCAGGAGACCCTGAACGTTATGGCCAAATACGTCAAGCCAGAAGACGACCATCGCTGGCGCATCGAACACAGTCAGCACATAGCGGTGGAAGACATCCCCCGCTTCGGAGAACTGGGCGTGATCGCCGCCATGCAGGGTATCCACTGTACCTCCGACGCCCTATTCGCCGAGAACCGCCTCGGTACCGAACGTGCCGCGACTGGTGCCTACCCCTGGAGGAGCCTGTTGGATGCCGGCGCCGTCATCGTCAACGGTACTGATGCGCCAGTAGAAGACGTGGACCCCATCGAAAGCTTCTACGCCTCCGTTACCCGTAAGCGGGCCGACGGCAGGGCTACTTTCTTCCCCGAACAATCCATGACACGGGTGGAAGGCCTGCATAGTTATACCGGCGCAGCCGCGTACGGCGCTTTTCAGGAAGACCGGCTTGGCACCCTGGCTCCGATGATGCAGGCGGACTTTGTTGTCTTGTCGAAGAACCTGCTCAGTTGCCAGGATGAAGAGATTATGGCTACTGAGGTGCTGGGGACTTATGTGGCTGGTCGGAAGGCTTTCTGATCGGGCTTGGGAGGGGAACCACTAAGGCACAAGGCACTAAGGAGCTACACTAAGGAGTGCCTACGTTGGCGTGACCTGGGGCACAACGTGACAGGGTTCTCACGGAGGGAGGCACGGAGGTGACGCAGAGGGGGTGCTTCAGGGGCATTTGCCTACTCATCAGACGGAGCGTTCGAACCTAAAGTAAGTTTCTACGTTTCATCGATTAAGGGACAATAATCAACAACCTAAAATATCAAGCCCATGGCCGGTTTCACCCTCAACAGCAACTCTTTTAACGGACAAGTACCACTCGAAAACGTTTACCACGACTTTGGCGCGGGCGGCGGGAATAAAAGCCCCGACCTCAGCTGGAGTGGTGCGCCCGAAGGCACCAAGTCCTTTATGATCATTTGCCATGATCCGGATGCGCCCGGCCCTGGCGGCTGGTGGCACTGGGCAGCCTTCGATATTCCGGCTAACGTGAACGGCCTGCCGACCGATGCCAGCAACAGCAATATGCCCGAAGGCACGGTAGAGATTTACAACAGCTACGGCAGCCAGGGCTACGGTGGTTCCTGCCCGCCTCCGGGAGACGAGGCACATGCTTATCACCTTACGATCTATGCACTGAAGACCGAGGCCCTGGGGCTCGACACGGCAGTTTCACCGGCGATGATGCAGTTTGTGGCGGCGGAGCATATCATTGGCAAGGCGGGAGTGACGGCGTTCTACGCGCGTTAATCGAGGTACCGCTTTGTTAGCCCATCATAAGCATCAATCCGCCGATCCCGGAAGAAGGGCCAAATACGGCGTACATCCTCCGTCCGCTTACGGTCGATGATGACGACCTGGTGTACCGCTTTGTCCTGCGGTCCCTGGTACAGCAGTTCGCCCTGAGGTCCGGCGACGAAGGAAGACCCCCAGAATTGAATGCCCTTGGTTACGCCACTTGGATCGGGCTCAAAACCGGTACGGTTTACGGATATGACTGGAAGTCCGTTGGCTACCGCATGGGCGCGTTGGCTGATGATCCAGGCGTCGCGCTGCCGGGCCTGCTCGGCGGCATTGTCGGTGGTTTCGTAGCCGATGGCGGTGGGGTAAATCAGTAGTTCAGCACCGGCCAGGGCCATGAGGCGTGCGGCTTCGGGGTACCATTGGTCCCAGCAGACGAGGACACCCAGCTTACCGACTGACGTCTGGATGGGTGTGAAGCCAAGGTCCCCGGGTGTGAAGTAAAATTTCTCGTAGTACGCCGGGTCATCGGGGATGTGCATTTTACGGTACTTCCCGGCAATGGCCCCGTCGCGCTCCAGAACCACGGCCGTATTGTGGCACAGGCCCGGCGCGCGCTGCTCGAAAAGTGAAAGGACCAGAACGCAGTCCAGTTCCAGCGCCAGTGCACTGAAAAAGTCCGTACTGGGGCCGGGGATGGTTTCCGCCTGATCAAATACGCTGGTTTCTTCCGTTTGGCAGAAATACAGTCCGGTATGTAGCTCCTGTAAAACGATCAATTCAGCGCCCTCCGCCTTGCACTTACGGGCGGCATCGGCGCTGGTCGCCAGGTTCTGGTCACGGTTACCAGTATTTGCCTGCTGAACGAGGCCTACGAACAGTTTTTTGTCGGGCATTACATACTTTTTGGGCGCGAACGCGGGTGCAGGGGGAAGTTTGGGGAGCAGGGTTGGAAGGGCAAAGGTACTTCTGCAGACGTAGGGAGTGGAAACCAGTAAGGCACTAAGGGATGAGGCGTTGAGAAAACCATTGAGCGCGTTTAGGTTTTGGAACGCCGGTTCGGGAGATGGATGTGCTTAAGTAGAAGTACATATTGGCCCATCCCCCACCCTGCCTTAACCTATTCATTCCACCTCTACTTCAGCAGGATCCGGCCGCGTGTTATTTTAGTCCATAGTTTATACTACTGTCGGTCACTTGAGGTAAAAACGTGTTCGCGCCAGCGAACACGGCCCTCCCGCCGGCTGCCTGTAGGGGCGATCCCTTGCGGTCGCCCGTACAGGCAAACGTTTTTACCTCGTGTTCCCGTCGGGAGTATAGTAAAGTCACTGCCAACGGGAGCTGTTGCCCAGGCGGCCTCGTCAAGGAGGCCCTCAATTTTCATTGGCTCATCAATCCAGATGGCTTCGAGGCTTGGCTTTTCCCGGGCCACCAGTGAGCAAGAATACAACAGCAGGTAGTAAGCAAATCTTCTTATCTTGCGCACGCATTTATATTGATTCAAATAACATCCCTTGAAACATTTTTTCCTGACCTTACTGGCGCTCGCCTTCTGGGGTAGTGTCCAAGCACAGGCTACCGGAGACAGCCTTTACTTTCTTCGCCCCGTTGATACAATGACGGTGTATAACGACGTCGCTACTGGCCACATCCTTTTCGATCACTACATCGCGAATGGGCAGACATTATTTGGCATCTCCCAGTTCTACGGGCTTTCTTTAGAAGACGTGTATCAACTCAATCCAAAACTTCGCACCAAATACGAGCCCGGAGATAAAGTACGGGTGGCTATTCCTCGCTTAATGATCCGTCCGTATCCGGCACAGGACAGCCTCGCCTGGTTCGTCCCCGTAAACTACCTGATGCGGAAGGGGGAGACCTATTTCGGTCTGTACAAGCGGGTACTCCAATTACCCGACCCGTCAACGCTGGACAAGCTTAACCCCGAACTGGACCCTCTACGGTTATCCCCCGATCAGATAGTAGCCATTGGGTACATGAAACTCGATGGCATCCCTAAGGCGATGCAGGGGGAAATAATCGATCCCTACGTCCGGCGTAATCGTGGCCTGCGCGAACTTTGGAACCTCCGTACCAAAGACAAGAAGATGCGTTCGGCCAACGGTAAGGCCGCTTGGACGAGCAAGGGTGACCCCGGGAAGTGGATGGCGCTCCACCGCAGCGCGCCCATCAATAGCCTGATTGAAATCGAGGACCCCCGCAGTAGGAAAATCATCTACGCACGAGTGGTCGGTCGCATCCAGGAACAAGTTAATGACCGCAACGTGATTGTTGTCGTAAGTCCACTGCTAGTGAAGGCATTTGGCGTAAGAGACACGCATTTCTACGTTAGGACGAGGCATTTTTAGCACCTTTACCCCATCAATCGCATCTTCCACATACTCTCGGCCGCTGATCGTGGCAAATTCAGGCTCTTGGTTCTGGGGGCAATTATCCTTGCCGTACT
The DNA here is from genome assembly GCA_047626445.1 of Neolewinella sp. GTDB lineage: Bacteria > Bacteroidota > Bacteroidia > Chitinophagales > Saprospiraceae > Neolewinella. The sequence goes on along the minus strand of JBLHRW010000038.1, from coordinate 703 downwards.
GGAAATGATTGGGGTAGTTAGTGTACTCCCTTTCATGTCCCTGATGGGCCGACCAGCGTTGATTATTGAAAACCCGCAATTGAACGGCCTTTTTCGATGGGGAGGCTTTACGAGCAACCGCAGTTTCATCATTGCTGCGGGGGTAACGGTCATTGTTTTGCTGACCTTATCCCGCCTCTTTGCCATCCTGATGAATTTCATCACAGAAAGTTTGCTTTGGCGCATCTACTACCGGACGAGTACACGGTTACTAGATTATTATATCTCCCGCCCCTACCGGTATTTCCTCAGCCGGAACACGGCTGATCTTCGAGTCTATATCCTGCGGGAAATCCACCAGTTGATCACCGGTTACCTCAGCCCAGTGATCACCTTAGTCATCAGCGGTATTACCAGCCTGACCATTGTAGCGCTGATCCTGGTGGTGAATCCGCTGGTTGCCCTTACCTCAGCCATAGTGTTGGGTGGCGCCTACCTATTGATCTATCAAGTCCGGAAGCGACCGTTACTCCGGCTGGGCAACGAGATGCAGGCCGCCAGCCGAAGGCGCCACCGCACGCTGGAAGAATTACTCCAGGGCATAAAAACCGTGAAGACCTATGGGAGCGAAGGCAGTTTCTTGAAGCAATACCAGCAAGACACGGAGACTTTAGCACGGGTGACCCCCCGCCTCCGGCTCATGTACCAAACGCCTAAGTTCTTG
>JBLHRW010000037.1:0-20738 GCA_047626445.1 Neolewinella sp. | reverse complement strand
GTGAGGGTCCATGATGGGTTTCATCTGCTTAAAGGTCGGGTACACATCGTCTACCGAAAGTGGCTTAAAGTACGGCCAGTGGGTAAAGGCGGAGTTGTATGCCGTTGCAAAATCTTCGGCTCCCTGCCGGAGGTTGTTCTTATCAATAGGTTTGGTGTACAGCCCGTACTTTTCCCGCACAAGTCCGGCAAGCCCGGCAAGCTTTTCGGCAGGAAACTTGGCGACAACACCCCGCATGGTCAGGCATTGCTCTTGAGGGCGGTAGCCCCGGTCTTCGAACATCCGCTGATAGTAAGGCGGGTTATAAGTCTCTTGGTAAATAGGCCGGTACCAGCCCCGGACCAGCAGCCCCCAGAATTTGTCCCGTTCGCCGAAGTTGATCGGTCCATCCACGGCATGCATACCCTCGCCCGTCAGCCAGCCTTCAGCAGCGTCAAAGAGCAATTCGGCTACGGCGTCTACTTCAATACTCTCAAAGTAGCCGATGCCGCCTACCGGGAGGTCCATACCTTCGTTACGTTCCCGGTCAATGAAGGCGGCGATCCGGCCAACTGGCCTTTTGCCTTCTTCCAGGACCACCCAACGTTTCAAATTGGTTCCGTCGCAGACTTTATTCTTGTCGCTAAGCACATCCTCAATATCTCCCCGCAGCGGAAAAACATATTGGTCATTTCCCCGGTACACCTCGTTGAGGACAGCATGAAAATGTTTAAAATCGGTTACTTCGGTAAGTTGGTAGCTTTTACTCATGTAGTGCGAAAGTAGTGATTTATGGGCTGCAAAAGAATAAATCCACTAATTCTGCGGCGTGATGTTGCCTTAAAAATTTTCCTGCCTCCTCAACATTCTCTATCTTTGTCTTCTCAAAATTATTAAACCATGGCCACTACTACTACAACTAATGCCACCGGCAAATACTGGCTCTACTTCCTGATCTCTTTCGTCATCTTTATGTTGATGCTGATCTTTTTGAACCAGTGGTTTTGGGTAAGCATGCCGTTTATGCTTACTTTCCTGGTGATGGCACTGGACTTCATGTAAGCCGACGCACCCAACGGAAACTCTTCCCCCAATAAAAAAACCGTTTAACCCTGGCATTTGCTGCAGGTTAAACGGTTTTTTTATTGGTACAGGCCAGGTTCAACTAGATCAATACTGCAAGTACACCACCGCCTTCACTTCGAAGAATTCATGTTCTGGAAAGAATTTTGCGATAGGGAACTCCTCTAACGCCCCCTTCGGAAAAGCGGCCATTTCTTCTTTCAGTCCTACGCCCTTAAGCGCCAGAATACCATTCGGCAACGCATGGCGCTGTTTTTTGGTGATCAGCCGCATGCTCCATTCCGCCAGTTTTTCCATCTTGGCCACCGCCCGGGTGACGATAAAATCATACACCGGTTTCTTTATTTCTTCGGCCCGCTTCTGCTCCGCCCGGCAATTCGTGAGGCCGATGCCGTTAATCACCTCGTTACAGACCCGGACTTTCTTGGCAATCCCGTCCACCAAGTGAAAGTCTGTTTCCGGAAATAGGATTGCCAGCGGGATGCCGGGGAAGCCGCCGCCCGTACCCAGGTCCAGCACCTTAGCACCGGGCACAAACCGCATTACCTTAGCAATCGCTAAGCTGTGCAGTACGTGATTCACGTACAGGTTATCGATGTCTTTCCGGCTGATGACGTTGATCTTCGCGTTCCAGTCGCGGTACAAGGCATCGAGGGCCTTGAACTGTTCGCGTTGTTTATCGGTAAGGTTAGGGAAATGCTGGAAGACGATTTCTGCGGTCATAAGTACAAAATTTTGGCGAAGGTACGGGATTAGGATAAGTGAACACCTGCAACTAATCAGGCATCACCCCGCATTCCAACGGCAGTCAAAGTAAAACACATGACTTTCCCCGATTATCTACGAAATGTCCGTTCCCGGCTTATCATCTCCCATGCGGCAGTCCTTCCGTTTTTCGCCCTCCCGCAAAAACATTTGCATCACCGCCTGGAATCTGGCGGCTGGACGGCAGCTGAAATTATCGAACACATCGGACTCACCAGCCATTACTTACTCATCATTATCGATAAGTCCGCCCAGAAGGCGCGTCGTAAAGCCGCAGGTACTAATACTGCTCAGATCGTTACTGCGGCCGACCTGGACCCAGATCGCCTCAAAAATATCAGTCTGCACAAGTCTTTCGCATGGATTCGCCCTGAGCATATGGAACCTAGTGGATCGGCCAACTTGCAAGATGTACAAGACCAATTAATGGATCAGCTCCACCGTTGTCTCAACCACCTCCAAGACCTGCGAGACGGTGCCGGACTGCTACACACAACAACGATGACGGTGGACAACCTCGGTCGCCTGAATGTCTACGAGTACATAGATTTCCTGGCCCGTCACGTAGAACGGCACCTGACGCAACTCCAGCAAAACGCTTGAAACTTCCTAAAGCATATCTTTAAACGCTTCCCAAACCGGCCCCTCCGGCAGCGGTGCAATGTGCTCCACCCGCTCTTCCGTTACCGGATGATCATAGGCGATTCTATAGCTGTGCAGATCGATGTTGCCATCGGGGTTTGCCCGCTTAAAGCCGTATTTGGTATCTCCCCGCAGCGGGCAGCCGATGGCCGCCAATTGGCAACGAATCTGGTGCTTACGGCCGGTTTTTAGCTGAATGGCGAGCAGGTGGTACCGGTCACTGCTACCAAGGTACTTGTAGTCCAGTTCCGCCAGCTTACTGCCCTCACTGGGGCTCTCCTCAATGGCCGAACGGTTCCCCGGTGCGTTACGTAGGTGGTGTTTTAACGTATCCGCATCCTTCTCGGGCCGGTTGGCCACAATGGCCAGATAATGCTTTTCAACCGTGCCGGCCTTAAGCTGGCGGGTCAGGGCCGTCTGTGCCGACGGCTTCTTACCAAATACTACCACTCCGGATACCGGACGGTCTAATCGGTGGATCAGGTAAAGATCATGATGCACGTATGCCGCGCCCATGCTCAGTAAGTTCGGATCGCCCGTTTTGTCGGGCTGAACGGGAAGACCCGCCGGCTTATTGAAGACGATGAGTTGTTTCTCCTTGTGCAGGATCCAGTCGCTGATACGACCATTAAAACGGGTTGGATCCGCCATAGTACTTTTATTTGACTTCTTCGTAATCGATAAAATCATCCTCCGATCCAGGTCCTGGCTGCGGGTTGATGACGATCTCTTCGTCTTCTACTTCGCGTGGTGCGGAGCCTTTTATTTTTTCCTGCAGCGAGGCATACCAACCGTACCCGCGGTAGGCGAAGTAGATTAATGCGATGGTGATGAGGATGTCCATGACGCAAAGATAGTGTAGTAGTTCAGTAGTCTGATAGTCTAGTAGGCGCAAGTTTCTGCTCGCTTCGCTCGTACAATAGACGCGCTGCGCGCTTGGTAGATTGATCGTGAGTAGATTGATAGCGCTGCCGCAAGAATTTGCTCGCTTCGCTCGTAAAGCAACATACTACATGAACAGCGTGAGCAGAGCCCTGCGGCAGCCTATCAATCTACCGAGCGCGAAGCACGTCTATCAAGCTACCAAGGCCGAAGGCCGTCTAGATGGTTCGGTTTCCTTCCCGATAAACCAGCGCCGTCAACACCTGCCCTACGGCCCGCAGCGTACGCTTATCGATCTTGTCCATATTGTCGTTGCCGGTGTGCCAGTGCTTTACGAAAGGCGTCTGGTTGTTTTGCTCGTGGTTGATGATGTCGATCATCGGGATTTTGGCAATGGTATTGACGTAGTAATGGTCGTCGGTAATGGGACTACCGGCTCTTTGTGGAAAGAACCGTACGTACCCCATGTCGGCTGCTAGTTTCCAGACTTTACGCACAACCTGGGGCGCAAAACGCTGCGAAAATTGTTCGATAGCAAATTCGGCGTCACGCGCGCCAACCATGTCGAGCAGCACGCCATAGCGCGGGCGAATGCCTTTGAGGTTGTTGGAGTAGTACTGAGAACCTAGTGCATAGGAATCGCGAATCTTGCCGCTGGAGTCACCGTAGTCTTCCGCATCAAACAGGACAATGTCAACGCCGATGTGTGGTGCTGACTGGCCCAGCTGCCGGGCAATTTCGAGGAGTACGCCCACGCCACTGGCGCCATCGTCGGCACCATTAATAACCGCCGCGGGATCTGTTTCCAGCGGGCTGTCGGCCACATGCCGGGTATCCCAGTGGGCAGCCAGTAGAATGCGGTCTTCCATTTCTGGGTTGTACCGGCCGATGATGTTCATGCTCTTTAGCGGCGTTCCGTCGTAGGCCGTGGCCGTGAATTTTTGTCTTTCTACTGTTGCGCCAAATTCCTCCAGCTTGTCGACCATCCATTCGCCGGCAGCATCGTGCGCGGCAGTGTTCATTACGCGGGGGCCGAAGGCCACCTGGGCGGCAACGAAAGCGTAAGCGCTGTCCATATCAAATCTAGGTACGGATACCTGGTCTTCTTTAGGCATGGGCGGGGTCGCAGGTGCAGTGGAAGGTGGAATAGCAGGATCTTTGGCATCGTTTTCGCAACCGCTGAAAACAAACGAGCCTGCCAGCAAAAGTGCCACGGCAAGGATTAGATGAGGTAAACGCACGTTGAAAATTTAGTTGATTTGGGTAGTGAAGTCTGAATACACTAAAAGAGGGGAAAGGTACAGCTTATGGTTGGCCCTGGCGAACCTTGTCTCTGGCAGCGACCTGCGTCTTACGTTGCTTTAAAACTGTCTTTGCACCTGCGGCCGCGCCCTTATTAGTCAAGTGGTCAGATAATCAAGCTGGGCTACTCCAAGCTTCTGACTGTTTGACTACTTCCCAGAACTGTCCATTGCGCCTTTGATCACTTCTGCATCGACCAGTACGTACATCAGCCGGTTGATGTCGTCGCTATTGAGGAGCAACTTCCCCCGAAGCTTGACACGTTCCGTACTGTACTTGACCGGTTCTTTACTCGTAACTTCCATTACGGTTTCCGGACCGGCACCTCCGCAGAAAAAGCACATGTTGTAAGGGTAGGCACTGAACACAAATTCGGTATGGCTTTTGTAGCCTTCTACCGGAACAATGTAGCCACTCACTTCTACGATTTCCCCCTCCAGCGCCTTGGTGTCGTCGCCGAAAACGGGTACGTCAACCTTGAAGCCGAGCAGTTCGTCAAATTTCTTTTCGTAGGTTATCTTAGAAAGGGTTTTCCATAAATTCTCCTGCGCCTGCAAAGCAGAACCGGAAAAAATGAAAAAGGCACAGATAATGAGGAGGGCACGCATGGTGAGATGTTATATTAGTTAGTACAAAGATAAGAACGTAAAAAGGGACATTCGGGTGCGTAAGGGACGCCGTATAAATAACTTACTGGTTTTTGACCTGACGCTTTTGTTCTCACCGCGCTTAAAAACCCTTTGCATAGCCTCAGTTACGGAAATTATTTTTAGGTGCGGGGAGGGCAAAATAAGGCGGTCAAGAAGCATGGTTTATTTATTTCGCGTCCCTTTAGGTTCTGTTAATCTTATTATTCGTCCACCGGCAAGACCTGACTACCGCTTAGCCGTCGTTCTAGAAAATAGCCATCCGCCCAGCAGCAGTAGCAGTATTGCCAACCCACCACCAGGCAACCACCAATCCTTTTTTACCGACGACAGGGCAAGCACACCATCATCTCCATAGAGTGTCATGGCGGACCAATAATACGGATGGGCGAAATCTGGATTTTCCCGATGCTCCGCCTGGGCTGCTGCCAGGGCCTCACTCCGGGTCTTACCTTCCGTCAGCGCACGGTAGAAGGCCACCATTAGCTCCTTGGTGGCTTCATCGTTAACTGACCAAAGGGTCGTAAGAGTACTGCGGGCTCCGGCCGCCGTAAATGCGCTGGCCAAGCTAAGGACATTCTCTCCGGCAACGTATTTCCCCAGGTTCGTCTCACAGGCAGATAGCACCGCAAGTTCTGCCGCCAGGGGCAAGGCTGACAGGTCGTTGAAGTACAGTAATTCCTCCAGTTCAAGGTTACCTCCCATTTGAGAAAAGGCCACAAAGCTTAGGTTGGGAGATTCCGTATTTACCATGCCATGGCTAGACAGGTGAACGATCCGGGCATGACCAACGTAGTCCAAAAAGCGTTGCCGGTTGGCTTTCTTCCCGGAGAAGGTCAGCGAGCCGCCGATCATTCCGGAAATTTCCGCCACTTCTTCCTTGTTATAACGCAGCGGGCTCAGGCCGGGTAACGACCGGAGCTGATTGCCGAAAATTGCCCGATCGGTACTTAGGTCCGTTGCCCCCCGAAACTCCGGCGCAAAAGCCAGCAGGTTATAATCGTATTTCACCTCCGGCAACTGTTGTAATTCCAGCAGAAACCTGGCAGAATAGGCATGAGCGATTGTACGCCCATCTTGCAGATAGCTCAGGTCCTGGTAGCGTAGCGGTAAGGCGGCATGACGGGTAGGCAGGGCCGCAAAGGGTAGGTAGCTGAGCGGCCCGTCGGGGATGATGGTGAGATGCCCGGAAGGTAATTCGTCTGGCAACAGCTTATCGACCAGCAAAAGACCCAGCTCAAGGAATGCACTGTCTTGTGTAAGTTGGTCCGCCAACGGCCGTAAGCTCTTAAGGCGATAGGCGCCAGCAGCAAGTGCCGACCGCCACTGGTCTGAGTAGCCCGTAAGCACCTTGGTCGGGTCTAGTTGTTTTATGGACAGTTCTCCACCGGGCGGCAGATGAAATAGGTACCCTGCATCTCTCCCCGTATAATAAGCCAGTAGGGTTGATTGCTTTTTAGCTAGTAGTTGTTGTAATGCCTCCCGGTCCAGGGTATAATCTGGCAAGGTGAGGCCGGCCTTTCCTTGTTCCAACATCCGGTCGAGTTGCAGGCGAGCGGCCTCCAGTTGTCCGTTAGTACTTTCATCATTGGCGGCACGTCGTTCCAGCTCCGCTATTCTTGTACGCAGGTCAGCTTCTCGCTGCGGCATGGCGTTGCGGTTTTGCTGCAGCGCGGCCAGAAGGCTGTATGCCTTGGCCTGTTCGCTGAGTTCAAAGGCCCGCCAGCGAGAAGCAACGGTGCTTCCTGGGTTGTCATCAGACAAGTAGAGCTTAATGGCCAGGTCAAAGTTTGTCCGCAGGTCTTTACTGAGGTACCGCCTGCTATCGTCCGAATTCACCCGGCCACGCAGCAGTTCAAGTAGTTGGAAGAAGCACTCATAGTCGGCTCGTGCGGCTTCTTTTCGCCCGAGGGAAACTAGTACTTCGGCTCGTTCATTCACCAAGCGGGCCGCTTCGGTGTACACACCGGAGCTGAGGCTATCCGGGTTAAACACTGGAGGATCACCTAAGGTAGGTACCCCCGTCAGGATACCAAAGCCTTCGGTCAGCGTGGAAAGTGCTTCCTCATAGCGTTTCGTTTTGGTAAGTATTGCGGACTGTCTGAGGACCAGTTCGAAGCGCATTTGGGTGTTTTCGGGCGTAATCAGTTTCTCTGCCTGCTGGCAGTAGGCAAGGGCCATCGGATAATTTGGGGGTTCCTCAGTGGCAATAATGGCCAGGTTGAGGTAGTAAGCAATCAGCTTGGTCGAGCTGGGGTCCTGGCTTCTTACCAGGGCCACGGCTCTTTGAAAGTCAGCCTCCGCAGCTGCGAATACTTCTTTACCATTAAAAGCACTCGCTTTAGCCGCCAGCGCATCCGCCAGCCAGGTGTCCTGCTCCGCTTCTTCTGCAACGGAGATAGCACGTTCGGCGTAGTGAATAGCCCGGTCGTAATTTTCAAAATTCAGGGCCGTTCTGATCCCCAGATAGTAACTGTTATACGTATCGACAGCAAGGACCCGACCGTGCGCCAGCAGTAAGCGTTCGGCAGTGGCGAAAGAACTGTTGGCCAGCTGGCGATCTTCCATTTCCAAGGCGATATCAGCCAGTTCATTCAGGCAGCGCAGCCAGTTGATGGTGTCTGGGTGCGCAAGTTCTTCGTAGAGCGCAACGGTTTGGCGAGTGACCAGTACCGCCGAATCGAGCTGGCCGACGAAGCGCAGGCAAGTCGCCAGGTTGGTCCGGCTGTGGGCCCGGTCATTATGCGCCTTGGGAAAGATCTTGTCACGGACGGTGATGGCCTTACGGTAGTATTGAATAGCCCCGGCATCGTCGTGTTGATCATAGCAGATGACCCCGGTCTTGTGCAGCGCCAGGCCGGTGATGCTGTCGATAACCATTCTGCCTTCCGCATCAAGCGTAGCAATGTGGTAGGCCTCCCTCGCACGGTCGAGACTGTCTGCCTTGTACCAGGAAAGACCAGCTTTGAGGTGGTCCATTCTCGTTCCCCGCTCCTGAAAAGCCTTTGCTTCGGCAACATAATCCTCTGCAGCCAGCAAATCCCCGGCTCGCTGCGCCCAGGCTTCGGGGCTGAAGGCGCAAAACAGAACGACTAAAATCGGCCAGCCGGTGCAACGGAGGATTACGGACATAAATGCGGGGATGAATACGGATGTAAGGGAAAGCCTAAGATAAGGCCCGATGGTGGTAACGATGGTTATAAGTCGGTTTTTTCGCTCCAGTAGCGCGCAAATGATGGAATAGCTACCGCTGGCTCCACTTACTGCGTGCGCTTGTTCGCCCAGGGTGAGCAAGCGCAGCGCTGCGAACGGCACTTACGGCAGCCATTCCATCATTCTCTTATTCTTTCATTTCGTTATTCCCTACTTAACCGACGTAATAAGCCCAAAAAAACAACCTCGACTGCCTGTCAAAGTCCGCATCTTTGCTCCTCCAAAAAAAGAAACCTTATGCAAGACGTAAAAGCCATCATCGAAGCCGCCTGGGACCAGCGCGAACTTCTTAAGGAAGCCCGTACCCGCGAAGCCATTGAAACCGTGATTGAAGAACTCGACAAGGGTCGCCTGCGGGTGGCCGAGCCCGTAGGCGACGGCTGGCAGGCGAATGAGTGGGTCAAAAAAGCGGTAGTGCTCTATTTTCCGATCCGCAAGATGGAGACGATCGAGGTTGGCCCATTCGAGTTTCACGATAAAATGGCGCTGAAGAAAGACTACGCCGCTCAGGGTGTTCGGGTCGTCCCTCACGCCATTGCCCGCTATGGTGCCTACCTGGAGAAAGGCGTCATCCTGATGCCCAGCTACGTCAACATTGGTGCCTGGGTCGGCAGCGGAACGATGGTGGACACCTGGGCTACTGTGGGTAGTTGCGGACAGATCGGTCGCAACGTACACCTCAGTGGTGGCGTCGGCATCGGCGGGGTACTGGAGCCATTACAGGCTACCCCAACCATCATCGAAGACGATTGCTTCATCGGCTCTCGTTGCATCGTGGTGGAGGGTGTTCGGGTAGGTAAAGAAGCCGTCCTTGGAGCCAACGTAGTCCTGACCAAAAGCACGCACATCATCGACGTCACTGGCAGCGAACCGGTCACCCACCGGGGCTACGTGCCACCGCGTTCGGTCGTTATTCCGGGCACCTATACCAAGTCTTTCCCTGCCGGAGATTACCAGGTCGGCTGTGCCCTCATTATCGGGCAACGCAAAGAAAGCACAGACAAGAAAACCAGCCTGAATGCTGCTTTGCGAGAGCATGACGTGGCAGTTTAGAGAAAGGAACGGGAGAATACTTGACTGATGGAATGGCTACCGCAAGCACCATTCGCGGTGCTACGCTTGCTCACCCCGGGCGAACAAGCGCAGCGCTGTGAGTGGAATCAGCGGCAGCTATTCTATTATTCGCTCATTCGCTTTCGGGGCGCGGCCGCAGGTACAAGGAAATATCGAGGCCAAGGTCAACGCTGTTCCCACCGGACGGCTACTCGTCAAGGCCAGAGGCGTTGTTGCGAGGGCCGTCGGGCGGGTTTGTCTTTGCCTCCGCCAAGCCACCCGACCGCCTATGCACCAGCTGCGCCGGCACTCCGAGCGGCCTGGTGACCTCCGCCATAGGAACGACTTCGCACAAAAAAAGGGCGGAAGCCAGGCAATGAATCCTCCAAAAGAGGTTTTTCATCGCCCGCCTTCCGCCCTAAGCGTTTAGCGGTTTAAACCCGGAGGGGTTTACTGCTTCACAATCTGCTTGCTGTAAACGCTGCCGTTCACGTAGAGCTGCAGGTTGTAAACACCCATTGGCAGGTTGCTGAAGTCGATCCGGTTGCTGGTTCCGAAGAAGCGCGCAGCCTTGAGGATACGACCGGCCTGGTCAGAAACGATTACTTCGAAGGTAGAGATAGAAGCGTCATCATTCTGGATGTTCAGTTCACCGACGGTTGGGTTCGGGAAGAAGTTCAGTTTAAGACCACTGTCCTCTACTGGCTCGTTAGTTTCGGTAAGATTACCATCCACTTCGTAAGCGCCAATATCGTAAGTCACACCACGTGGGAAACCGTCAATGTCAGTATCAGAAGCGAGGGCATTGATTACACCACCGTCAATCAGTGGGTTACTTACGCCCAAGTCGTCACCAACGGAAAGTTGAGCATTAACACCCGTATCGGCATCGTCGAGGATGTCAACGAAAAGTGCGACTACTTTATCCTGATCATCGATGTCTTCGTTGATGATGTCACCGTTGGCACCGAGGTCTACTTCCGGGCCGTTCTCAGCATTGAAGTAGTTACCACCGAGAGACTCGAAGGATAAGTTTCCAATCGGCACGAAACCGCCGGGCTCGCTATCACCGAGTTCCACTTCAATCGCAGGGTCACCCTGAGAGCTAAGGAACACGTTGTTGGTCAGGGTAATCTTCATAGAGTTGGAATCCATGCTTTCGGTATCACCGGGCTGGAAGAGGGCAAGGCTAGAACCTACAGCGCCATCACCATCACCTTTGAAGTTGTCAACAAAGGTATTGTTGACGAACGTAGCTTCGATCTGTCGTTCACCGTTGTTCGCCACATCACCGTCGGCGGTGATGCTAGGAGCGTTACCGTTGAAGATAATGGCACCACCGGAGCCAGCACCACCGACCTGGTTATTGACAAATACACAGTTGGTGAAATCCATTCCCATGCGCTGCGTAGAGATCGCACCACCTTGGCTTCCGGAAACAGAGTTGATGAACTTAGAATTCCGGACATCGGCACTCCATGGGTTCCAATTTACCATTGTTTCGACACCGTCAATGCTGTCACGGCTGTTTATAAACAGTGTTGCACTGATAACACCTCCGTCGCCAGAGGCACTATTGTTCAGGAACTCGGAATTGTCGATCTCCACGTCAAAACCAGCCTGCATGTACAAGACTCCTCCAGCTTGGTCGGAACCAGCGGCATTGCCTTCGAAAGTAGAGTTCTTGATCGTCAAGGGGATAGGCACAGCGCCTCCTCCTATGAGGAACATTACACCTCCGCCGCCGAGAGACCCAGCGCGTTCCGTTATGTTGTTTCGGAGAAAAGTACTGCTATCAACCATCACCCCAGGAGAGTCATCGTCAAGAAAAGCAGTAACCGCTGCACCTCGGTAGGCGTTCATACCACCATTATCGGCGAAATCACAGTTGTTAAGTGTGAGACCGACAGTACCACTCATGTAAATGGTACCCGCAGCACCTAAGTTGCTGTTAAATACAGTATTCGACATGGTGAAATTATGGCTGCCCTGATTGTACATGACTGACCCCCTGTCGTTTGAGACATTATCGTTGAAAGTAGAGTTAGTGACGGTACCTTCCAAGAAAGCGTCGCCGTTGCCATTACCGAATATCAACAGACAGATGGCGCCACCGACACCATTATCGATGTTTCTGCTGAAGGTAGCGTTGTCCAATATCATTTCGTAGCTACGGGCGTCAACAGGAACTTGGTAAAGTCCACCGCCGAGACTCCCAGCGATATTGTCTTCAATCGTAGTGTTCGCGATCTGGATATTGGTGTTGAAAGCAGTTATGCCACCACCACGGCCAGTAGTGATACAATTTGTGATGGTACAATTGTCGATGATGAAATCATCGGCGTCCATAACGCCAGAATCAGGTACGAAGTCATCAGCCTGTACATGGTAAATGGCACCACCGGAAGAGGCAGCCATATTGTCAAATGTACAATTCCGGATAACTACATCGTCACTTTGGTCGGTACGAATACCTGCACCAGAAAAGGCAGAATTCATGTTAGTGAAAGTACTGTTTTCAACGGTAAACCCGTTAGCAAAAGCGGCCTGGATGAACCCAGACTGCTGCTGTACGTCGGCGTTACTGTTGAAAGTGGAGTTTTTAATTACCGCACCATTAACACCATTCAGGTAAATCTGGCGGGAGGCCCCGGAATAGTTGTTATCAAGGAGAAGGCTGTCCATCACCGATTCGTTAGCCGTAAAGCTAAAGAGCGCCATGGCGGAGCCGGTGTTAGAACGGTTCTTATTGAAGGTGAGGCGGCTGGCCAATAATTTGGCGGAGCTAAAGATGCCCGCACCAGCAAAAGGAGATAGGCCCCCATCATCTGGACGATCCTCGGCGATACCACCGTTGGTGATGGTCATACCGTCGAGCGTAACAGTGTACTTACTGGTAATGGTGTCGTTATCGATGATTCTAAGTACCCGGTTGTTGTCTGAGTAAGCAGTACTATCGTAAGTTTCGCCGTCATTCCCCAGTACGTCACCAGAAAGAATGGTAACGTTAGCAGCAGGGTTTGCAGCAGTAGCGGCAGTTTCCGTACCGTCAAAACCACCGAGAACGGTGAGTTCTTTGGCGATGTAGAAGGAAGAGTCGGCAGGTGTGGTGTAAGTGCCGGCTGCAACCCAGAGTTCAGCACCGGGAGATGCATCAGTAAGGGCGTCGCTAAGACTATTATAGGCAGTTGCCCAGGTCGTACCGTCACCGCCATCGGCAGCAGTAGCATTAACGAATACCTGTGCGCTGAGGCCGCCGGTAAATACGGCAAGGCAAAGAAGAAGTAAGAATTGCTTCATGAATGTTTTGGTTTATACAGAATTGATTAAGTGCTAAGGGCCTCTATCCGAGCGATGGACAGGAGGCGCATTATTGTACGTAGATCAACCGATCTTGTTCGATGAAGACAAACCTTTTCTGGGTAGTAGCAGCCAAACAATGGTTCCAGCATCAAAATAGGAACGGTAAATTATTTTGGTTTCAGGACGAGCAAAGATATAAAAATACCGGAAAGGAGAAAGCATGATGACCTCCACTGTTTCTTACAAGTGTCGGCTTGCTGTCAGTTAAAGTAAAAGCTTAATAGGCGGAGTGGCCATCTCTCTACGCATTTGGCCATTGAGGCCAAGTGGGCATATTCTTATATTTTCCTGAAATTTATGCTACCTGCTCACGCGCCGATAGGCTCGTTCACCGGTGGCCTCGAATTCTTCGGGCAGGTAAACAACGATGACAACGGTCTCCGAAGTAGAAAACTCGGTGCCTTGCACTATCCGTCGGGTTTTATCGACGCTTTCCAATTTCAGGTTAGCACCTGAAATTTTTTCGGCAAGGTCCCACCGCTTTTTATCCAGGAAGAACTTAAGAATGTGCGGGTCACCATTATTGAGCTTAACGCTGGTCTCCACTAAGATGTCATCACCGGGCCAGGTTTTGATTTCGAGCTTATCGCCTTTATAGACGTCGAAGCTTACCTCATTGATCGAATCCAGATCAATGGTCTTGTGGTAGATGTCCGCCGGATCCTGTGCAAAGGAAAACGCGGTAACGGCCATAAAAGCCAAGGTTATTAGAAAGCGCATGTGTCTGAGAGGGAAAGTCTGAAAATCAGGTGGAACGTAGTGTCTGGGTAATTAACGGACAGCGTAGGGCAGTTGTTGCCTCGTTAAAGGCGAGAAAATGTGAGCATGAGGGAAGGTCGAATGAGTGACCACCGAAGATAGCAGCGAACGGCGCTTGCGGCAGCTGTTCTCCCATTCATTAATTCACTCCTTCACTCCTTCACTTCTTCTATTCCGACTCTTCAGGCCAAACGACCTCCCCCACTTCCGGCAACCCTGGGAGCTCAGAGCCCAGGCAAACAAGGAAATAGTTCCCAGCCTCCATTTTCAGTTCATTTGCGTCGCGCGGGACGGTAGCAAACGACCCATCGGGGGACTTGATAAAGATCGGCGCCACTGTTTTATCCTTTTTAGCCTGATCCAGCCATTGGGCAAGTTCTTCTTGCGTTGAAAAAGGAATTTCGCGGATGGAAGACGATTCGCGGTTGGATTCACTGAGGTTGATAAAATCCTCCGTGTTACTGAAAATATATTCGTCGTCGGCCTCCTCTGACCCTTTAAGTTCATCAACGGTGATGAGTCGGTAAGCGCCGCGCTCGCCAAATATTTTTTCGTAGCGATTTAGGGCATAAGCGTTAACCTCATCAGAGCTGGTAAAGGCAAGCAGGTAGCCCACGTCGAGCAGTTGGTATTGTTCCGCTAACTCGGCATTATAGATATTAGCGACAATGCCTTCCAGGCCGGCGTTCTCTGCCTTAGTGATGTGGCCGGGGTTACTGTCGACAAGGTGCACCGTCCGCCCTTGTTCTTTCAAGTAAGCGCCAATGGTGATCGCAAAATCATTAGCTCCGAGAATCAGCACCCCGCCGGAGGCATCCTGCACCACCCCCAGCAAACGGGCGACCAGCCGGGCAGTAGTGGCGTTAAGCAGCACGGTACCCAGCACGATCATAAACACCAACGGGGTGATGTACTCCGCATTGGGCACGCCCTTCTCCGCTAGCGTTAGACCAAATAAGGAGGCGATACCAGCGGCAACGATTCCCCGTGGCCCAACCCAACTGATGAACAGTTTCTCGGCCATACTCAGATTCCCGTTGTGGGTACTGACAAACACACTCAGTGGCCGTAAGACCAAAGCGACAACGCCGAAAAGTGCAATAGGCCGCCAGTCACGGACCAGCAATTGCAACTCTGACATGTCCATATTCGCCGCCAGCAAAATAAAGAGAATAGAGATAAGTAAAACACTCAGACTTTCCTTAAAAGACAGGATTTCTTCGATCCGGGGAACGTCCTTATTCGCCAACACCAAGCCCATAACCACCACCGCCAGCAGGCCGGATTCGTGCGCCAGTACATCAGAGGAAACAAACACCAGCAAGACAAAGGCCAGCACAAAAACATTGAGCAAGTAATGAGGCACTAACTCCCGCTTGATGATCTGGTAAAGCCCTATTCCGGAAATAAACCCGAGCGCACCGCCTAACAGCACGACCTGCGCAAACTGGATCATGGCCTGGGAAGTATACCCCATCCCGTGATCCGTCGTACTGACGAATTCGAACACTAACACCGCAATCAATGCGCCGATGGGATCGATCAGGATACCCTCCCATTTTAGCACAGTGGCCACGTTGCGGTTCAAGGGTATGTTCTGTAGGATGGGCGCAATAACCGTTGGGCCGGTCACGATGATCAGCCCGGCAAAAAGGAAGCTGATGTTCCAAGTCAAGCCAACAATGAAATGAGCAGCAAGGCCTCCACCAATGAAAGTGATAAGGCTTCCCAGAGAGATTAGTCGCAGGATGGACCGCTGGGTCTCCTTAACCTCCTTAATCTTTAGTGTCAATCCGCCCTCAAATAGGATTACGCCAATGGCCAGACTGACGAAATAAAACAGGGAACGCCCGGGGAACAGGCCCGTTTCCCCGTTATAGATAGGATTGATCAGTTTACTCCCGTCACTGGTGATCAGCGTAGACAAGGGACCGACCATTAGACCAATAACGATCAACGGCAAGATGGCCGGAACGCGTATTTGCCAGGCAAACCACTGGGCAAAAATCCCAAGAACAATAATACCAGCTATTTCTTCCATTTAAAAAAGGGGAAGGGGGGGGAGGAGTAAAGGGAGAAGGGAGGGAGAAAGGCGTGAAAGAAGCTAGCCTAACAAGCTTCCAAGTCCGCCCGGCAACATGTTATTCATCATGGAACCTGCCTGTGACTTTTCGTATTCCGCCGCCTTTTCTAGCGCACGGTTAGTGGCTACCACGATCAGGTCTTCGAGGCCTTCAGCATCTTCGAGGTCGATTTCGGCAGTATTGATTTTCACGTTAGTGATTTCGCGGGCACCGCTGCAGGTTACGGTCACCGCACCACCGCCGGCATCGGCAGTAAAGGACTGCTCCGCCAGTTGCTTTGCCATCTGCTCCTGCATTTCCTGCATCTGGTTCATCATATCTCCGAACATATCAATGGCTTTTAGTTTGAAGGATTAAAATGGTTTCGAAGGGGATTTAGTTCGCGGTCGGCAGTCATAATAAATGAATCAGAGAATAAGTGAAGGAGAGAATGGCTGCCGCAAGGACCGTTCGCTGCACTTCGTTTGCTCCCCCAGAGCGAACAAGCGCAGTTTAGGAACGCCGTATAAATAACTTACGGCTTTTGACCGCCTTATTTTGCCCTTCAATTATTCTCTTATTAGCTACGCTGCTACGTATGCATAACAAATTGCACAATTGCTGATCATCCGCCCGACGGCCCACGTTCCAAAGCCTGCGGCCTTGGCGCGTAGCCGTCCGACGGAATCAGGAAAGCTTAACTGACCGGAGGCCGTCGGACCGCTCGGAACTTCGGCCAAGCCGAAGTGGAGGCGGCTTGGAGGTCGGTTTGTGCAATTTGTTATGCACACCGCTCCTACCTTCGGCGGTCTCTCTTTCCCTACGTGTTGTACCTTGCACCCATGTCTAAAATCGTCTACTGGATTTTCCACTTTATGAGCCGATGGATGCTCCGTATTTTTTACCCCGGCATGGAGGTAGAAAATTTGCAGCACGCCAATCATCCTGGGCCGACCCTGCTTTGCGGCAACCACCCAAACACCCTGATCGACCCGCTGATCGTAGGTATAAACCTGGGTTACCAAACCTATTTTCTCGCCAACGCCGCAATGTGGATGAATCCGGTCATGGCCTTCCTGATTGATCCGTTCTGTATTCCTGTGGCCAGGCCACAGGACAAGAAGGCTGGCGCGACTAAGGGCGGAGACACCGACGAGGTCTTCAACAGGACCTTCGCAGGTCTGGAAGCCGGGGAAGTGGTCTACATCGCGCCCGAAGGCGCGAGTGAGCTCGAACGCAAACTCCGCCGCCTCAAAGGCGGCGCCGCCAGCATGGCCCTGGAAGCCGAAAACCGCAACGACTGGACGCTCGGCCTTTCCGTCCAGCCCGTCGGTGTCAACTACGAAAGCCCCACCACCTGTTTCAGCCGGGTCTTTATCCGCTACGGCGACCCGATCGACGTTACGCCTTACCGCGAGCAGTACGAAGAAAGCCCCATGCGTGCCATCCGGGCACTGACCAACCTACTAACGGACCGAATGCAAGGCCTGCTGATCCAAACCAAGAACAAGGCCGAAGAACACCTGCTTCGCCCCATCGAACGCGCCATACAGAATGAACGACCGCTCACGGTAAGTAAGCACCACTTCCGCACCCAAGGCATACTCTCCGCCATCCGCGAACTGCCCGAAGAAGCGTTGGAAGCGCTGCGCGAAACGGCCACCACCTACGATCAGTTGCTACGCAAAAACGGCCAACTCGACATTGAATTCAGCCATCACCCCGATCGTAAAATGACGGCGGGCACACTCCTCGCCCTACCCTTTTACCTCTACGGCCTGATCAACCACGCACCATGGCTCCTTGCCATGAACGGCATATGGAAGGCCCTCGGCATCGACCGGGGCTACAAAGCCACCGTACAGACGCTGGGCAGCTGGCTCGTCTTTCCCATCCTCTACCTACTACAGGTCCTGGCCTTCAGCTGGATTTTTCCGGAAAGTTGGAGCTGGCTGTACCTGCTTAGTCTGCCCATCTCTGGCCTCTTTGCGCTGAAGTACTGGCTGACTTATCGGGCGTATTGGAAGGGGCGGTTTTCGGGCTCATCCGCAGAAGACAAGCAACTCGAGGCATTACGGGCGCAGATGCTGGGGGCGGTACCTGAGCCATAGCGACCGTTCCGTACCTTCGCCCCATGACCGCAACCCAGCCCCTAACCTTCACCCAGATCCTGACCGAACTAGTCGCCTTCCCCGTCCTGGGCGGCGAAGGAAACCATTCCATTGCCAACTGGATCAAGCAGTACCTGGATGGTTACGGGGTGGACTACCAGACCGTCCCCGATGAGACGGGGACCAAAGAGGCTATCCATTGCCGGATCGGGCCGGCGGTAGACGGCGGCGTCATCCTTAGCGGACACATGGACGTAGTGCCCACCGTCGGTCAACCCTGGGATACCGACCCATTCAAACTCACGCTGAAAGGGGACAAACTCTACGCCAGGGGCAGCTGCGATATGAAGGGATTCCTCGCCTGCTGTTTGGCAAGCGTTCCTTTGCTCCTGCGTTCGCGCTTAAAAAAACCCGTCTACTTTGCCTTCAGCTTTGACGAAGAAATCGGCTGCATGGCCGGAGATCTGGTGGCGGAGTCCGTCCGCGATTTCTACGACGAAAAGCCCGCTGGCGCCATCATCGGAGAGCCAACTATGCTGCAGCCGATGGTGGGGCAGAAGGGCATCATGGTCTACACCACCACCGTCCACGGCAGCCAGGGGCACAGCAGCCGGATCAAACAGGAGGTCGACGCGATCCACGAAGCGGCACGCCTCGTTGTCTGGCTCGAAGACAAAATGGACGCCCTCATCGCCGACGGGCGTACAGATGATCGCTTCCACCCCAACCATACCAGCATCCACGTCGGCACCATCAAAGGCGGCTCCGCCTTCAACATCATCGCTAACGAGTGTAGCTTCGACTGGGATTTCCGCAACATCCCCATGGATGATGCCCAAGATATCATCGATGCCTTCCAGACCCACTGTAAGGAACGGGTGGCCCTCCGCCGCCAGGTCTTCTCCGGCTTTGCCATCGAGCACGTAGCGATGCACCCAGCCGTCCCCCCGTTAGACACCCCAGAAGACGCCCCGATCGTTGACCTGATCAAACAGATATCCGGCGTTCAAGAAACGAGTACGGTGGCTTACGCTGCCGAGGCTGGCCAATTCTCCAATGCTGGATTCCCCTCCGTCATTTGTGGACCTGGCGACATCGCGCAGGCGCACCGCGCGAATGAATTTTGCACGGTGGAACAATTGGAGGGATGTATGGTGATGATTGAGAAATTGGCACTGTTCTGCAGCCTTTAGGCTGCTGTTTCTCAGGCTTCAGCCTGTGCATAATCGCGGCCAGCCTAAAGGCTGCCGAACGAAAAACATCCTATTAAAATGCGCCTTTTACTTATACTTTCCCTTACCCTGATTTTAGGATGTAATACCCTCCCAAAGGAACGGTACGACTTATTTGAGTGGAGCCCGAACGATAACTATACCGATAACGCCACCGTCGAAATTCGCCTGAATAACCCGCTCCACTGTCCACTTACCGTTAAGGTGGGTTCGAAACGGGATTCGGCTAACCTGTCCGCACAACTGTCCGAAATTTCTCCGATTTACCTCCCCCCAATGGTAGCGGACACCATCTTCCGGCTTAAAGGCGACGACACAAACGGAAAGTCAGCCTTGAGCTGGACTGCAGATTATGCGCATGCCACTGATACTTTTCAGGCCGACTCCTTCTTCCTACCCTACCCTTACGGCCGCACCTACTCCATTATGCAGGGCTACAACGGCAGTTTCTCCCACAACGACGACGATGCGCGGTACGCCCTCGACTTCACCCTGCCGGTAGGCGATACGGTCTGTGCTGCTGCCGACGGATACGTAGTAGGGGTGATCGAAGGCTTTAAAAAGGGCGCAGGTAGTCGGGAGTGGATGAACTACGCCAATTTCATCAACATTTACCATCCGAACAGGGACTTGTACACCCAGTACGTTCACTTAAAGAAGAACGGGAGTTTGGTGGAAGTTGGTGATCGGGTAATGGCCGGTCAGCCCATCGGTATTTCCGGGGCGACGGGATGGACGAGTAAGCCGCATTTACATTTCAACGTGATCCGGTCGGTGGAAGGGAAACGGATCTCCGTGCCGGTTACGTTTGGGAGAAAGTCACTCACGCCGGGGGCGGAGCTGCGGAAGGGAGAGCGGCACCAGAATTTGATTCGGCGTTAGTCCGTTCAGCAGCCTTTAGGCTGCTGTTCCACAGGCTTCAGCCTGTGTCATGTCAGCCTGAAGGCTGACGAACAACAGCCTAAAGGCTGCCGAACGGCACCCCGGCTAAATTCGGATCTCCATAGGTAAACGGATGATCCCTCCAATTGGTTACCAGTCCCGCCTTCTCCGGGTTACGAAGAATGTACCAAAATTCCGTCATCAGGTGACGTTGACTGCGCATGTACCGATCATAATAACCGGGCATCCAAAGGGTTCCTTTACGTCCCGTTGCTTTGTTAGCGTCGTAAGTAGCACCTCCTTTGATCTTACCGATTATGGTAGCCAAATTAATATAAGCCGCCAATTTTTCAGTTTCAGTTTCACCTTCGCTGATAGAGCACTGTATGGAAAGATCTACTTGCAGGTGGGCGTGATTCGACATGATCGAATACGCAACCAAGTCGTAGTATTTCCCGTCGTACATTTTGAGGCGATCCTCCAGGGCCTTAGCCATAACCGAGTCTTTGAAGGGATATTCCTGTTCCCTCTGCTGGTGCAGCAGCTTCTCTATGTACTGAAAGTAGCGTTCATGAATACCCCTTTTACGTACAGATTTCTGGGGAAGTTTATCTTGATCAATTTCCATCAGCACCACATCCCGACGCTCCCTCACTCGTTTTAGTAAGGCTTCCGGTATCGCATCGTGTGCCATCAGCGTTACGGCAAAGGTCGCCCCGATGGGTTGGAAGTGTGGCTGCTCATTACGGCGGTATTCCGTTT
>JBLHRW010000036.1:0-20914 GCA_047626445.1 Neolewinella sp. | reverse complement strand
TACCAAGGCCGAAGGCCGTCTACCAAGCGCGAAGCGCGTCTACCCCCTACCAAGGCCGAAGGCCGTCTACCAAGCGCGAAGCGCGTCTACCCCCTACCAAGGCCGAAGGCCGTCTACCGAGCGCAGTGATTTTCCGTTTATAATTACTACAGTCGAATTTGGTACCCTACCCCAACCAATAAGATGTTTCCTGGTTGCTCCATGATCTGGTTGGGCATATACTCATAGCCCACATCCAGCAAGAAATTATTTCTTTGTATCCGTACTCCGCTACTAAGCAGGAAGTAGTTGTTGGAGAAAAAGCTACTAAAACTGGAGTCAAACGCATTATAGCTACTCAATCCAGCCGTTACCATTACCGAAAAGTTATCCTTTTTGAGGGGATAAACACCCAGCGAAACATTTCCTTTCAGCATAGATTGAGCGATATTAGAGGACTCTTCCCAGCGGAAAGCATGGTAAACATAATCTGCCGAGAACGCAAGCCCCAACCAATTCAACCGGTTCGTGAAGCCCGCTTCCATCTGATAACCGAGGCTTAAAGAGAATTGACGATCATCATAATTTTCATCCCGCAGATCCAGGGTGGCTATTCGGCCAAAGTGTTTCATTTTCACTCCGGGGGGGAGCTTCCCTGCCGCCATTTGCATATTTTCTACTTCCTTACATTCTCCGAAACTCGAGAGTGCCCGCATAATTGAGGCGTCGTTAAAGTCGGCGCGCCTGGCCTGCTCGAAGGCCAGATCACATCCCCTGACAAAGAATTTAAGTTTGTTCCGGAAACGGCTGGGGTTTGCGTGCAATACGTCATAGACATAAATCGTGGTCAATTCCAGTGGAAGCAATACTTCTCCCTGCCGCAACAGGTAGAAATAACTTTCACTACCCACGGCCTTGGCATTATATTCATTTCCGGCAAGATCTATCCGAATCAACTCTATCTCGCCATCAATCAACACCTGACCAAAGCGTCGCTGGCTCACTACTTTCCCACCTTGACGGGGGTCGGGGACTTCTATATCCACCGCCCGGAACGTTCTGCCACTTCTTCCGAAAGTGAACTCGTTGACGGTGCCCGGACTGTAGTTTGTCACTTCGTTTTTTGTCATTGCCTTGAAGGCAATGGCCTTGCCCAAGTCCCGCAGGGTAGCACGGTCAATTCGTCCCTGAGCGGTAGTACCGTCGGCAAAAACGACTTCATCAAGGCGCTGTTTCTCGCTTTGAGCCTCAAGGGTAGACAGCAGCAGCAGGCTGCAGGCTAGCGGTAGTAATAGTTTCAACATATTAACTAGATGACTAATCAGATAAAGCCCCGATAAGATAAGGAAAACCTCATTTACAGCGCGAAACACTTACCTGAAATCCGTCTTTGGTCTGCTACCGACACTTGCCGATCCGTTATTCCATCCGGTCCAGCCCTGCTTTTGCCATCAGGTGAAGTCCTGTTTTATATTCGGCGGGGGAGATATCGAGGCAGGTGTTAAAGTACTGCTTGGCTTGAACGCTCCGACCACGCTTTTCTTCAATAAGACCGGCTTGCAGGGCTGATTTACAAGCATAAAACGCAGGATTTTGCCGCCCCAATTGCACGGTACGCAGGTAGAAGGAGATCGCTCCGTCATAATCTGCCAGTCCGTCGAGGACCCGGCCGGTGCGGTACAGGTATTCCAGCTGTTCTTGTTCCGTCAACGTAGCTACGTCAATTGCTTCTAGTTGGGCGCGGGCGCGGGTGCAATAATTGCCGTCAAAGAGGAGCCGGGCACGGAGCAACTCCGGATGCGGCGGCCGTTGCCGGGCCGCCTCTCGAACAGCGTTTTGGTCACCGCCAGCCTGGCTACCGCCGCCAATGCGTTCCATTGCCCGCCGGTAACCGGTTTCATTCCCTTCCAGCCAGTAAGCCCAGGCAATTTTCTGCTGCGCCTCCTCTTTAAAGTGCCGACCAGGGTACCTGACACTGAAAGACTGGAAGTGTATCCTCGCCGTAGAGTTAAGGGTCCTGAGTTTAGCCAGGCCGAGCATAAAGTCGAGGTAGGGGAAGTCCGCGGCGCGGCCCCCACGGGGTTGCTCTTCCAGTAGGCCGAGTGCCACCTCATTCCTCCCACTACGCATGGCCAGATTTGCCAGGATAAAACAGTGGAGCGCGTTCGTCTTAGGTGTAAGCCCCAGCGCTTTTATTTTTTGATAGGCGGCCTCCTGTTGCCCCGCAAGGTGCAACTCCAGAAAGGCAAACAATACTTCCGTCTCCAATAAGAAAGGACTCTCCCGATCGGTCAGCGCTAATTCCATTTCCGCACGCCCTTCAGGAATGGTGCCGTTGAGCGAGCTGAACAGTTCAACACCCCATTTATACTGCGGAGGGATACTGCCCACGGCAGCGTGCAAAAGGCCAAGGTCTTTATAGGTTAGCAGAAAGTCAGGAAACAGCCTGGCATTATCACGCAACAGCTTATTCGCTTTATTGAGTTCCCTAAAGGCCGCAAGGTGGCGCTCGAACCTGAGATGGATCAGGCTCCGGTGCAACCGGGCCTCCGCCAGTACATACCGGTAATAGGGCGAATTTTCGTCTCCTTGGTCCAGGGCATCGATCCGCCAATCAAAACGGGCGGAGAGCCGGTCGTTCAGTCGTTCGTCTCCTTTAAGGTAAAGGCGAAAGAAGTCGAGGTAGCTTTCGAGGTGTTCCGCCGCCAGGTTGGTGGGAAACTTGCTCCGGAAAGCATCGATATCAGCCTGAGCACCGTCCAGGTCGAGCGACATTACCCGACTATAGATGGCCCGTGCCGGAGGGGTGAGTTCGTAATACTTCTCATTGTCCCCAACTTCGGCCCACGCTCCGGAGGGCGTTGCCTCCAGCAGGCATACTTCAGACGCCTCCATCAGCCCGCTTCCAGCCCACAGCGTTTGCCCTGCCCCTAAGGAAATTACCGCAATGGTCAGCCATAAAACTCTAAGCATACTTCTCGTAAATCTTAGTTATTGCCGCTGCCAGCGAATGATCTTTATCTGTAATGGTATTGCCCGCATCATGCGTGGTCAACCGAATGTTTACGCGGTTATAAACGTTGGTCCACTCCGGGTGGTGCCCAGCAGATTCGGCAGCAAAGGCTACCTCTGTCATGAAAGTGAAAGCAGTGGTAAAATCCGTGAATTGAAATGCGCCGTTGAGCGCATCGTCCTTAGTAGTCCAGGGCATGGTTTATTTGGGGTTAAGACTTTGTAAAGGTACGGTTTCAAATAAGAGAATGGGAGAATGAGCGCTCCCCCAACGGATATGCTGTTATTCACTCCTGCTTTAATTCTCTTATTCTCTAAGCTCGCCCAGCCGCTCCGCCACCTTAGCCGCAATTTTCTCCATCACCCCATCGAGGAACGGGTTCTCCAGCCCGGCCAAGGTGACCAGCTCCAGGAATCCTTTGGACCCTCCGGCACGGCAGAGGCGAACGTAATCCGCCCAGGCTTTTTCGTGGTCCTCCTCGTCTTTCAACCAGAATTGAAAGGCGCAAATTTGCGCCAGGCAGTAGTCGATGTAGTAAAAGGGCATGCCAAATAGGTGGAGCTGGCTTTGCCAGTAGGTTCCCTGCGCCAGGAAGGCGTGGTCCGTATAATCGACATGGGGCAAATACGCTGCTTCCAGGCGCTTCCAGGCAGCGTTTCGGTCGGCCGGAGTCCAGTGTGGATTTTCGTAGACCAGGTGCTGGAACTCATCCACGGCACAGCCGTATGGCAGGAAACGGATGGCCCCTTCGAGGTGACCGTAGTAGTATTTTTTTGCGTCGTCGCCAAAGAAGTCCGGTACGCCCGGGTAGGCAAAAAACTCCATGCTCATACTATGAATCTCGGCCGCGTCATAGGTTGGCCAGTTGTATTCCATTGGCTTTTGGTGCCGGCTGCTGTACACCTGGAAGGCGTGTCCGAACTCGTGGGTCAGCACATCCACGTCGTGGCTGGTCCGGTTAAAGTTGGAAAAAATGTAAGGCGCTCCGTAATCGTTGATATAGGTACAATACCCCCCGGTGGCTTTTCCGTCTTTTGCCTCCAGGTCCATCAGGTTACGATCTTCCAGCATTCGGAAAAAGAAACCCGTTTCATCGCTGAGGCCATCATAAAGCTTTCGCGCTGCGGCAATCGTATCGCTCATTTCACCAACTGGTGTCGGGTTGCCGTCGGGAAAGCGGAAGTTGTTGTCGTAGTACCGCAATCGGTCTACGCCGATACGTTCCGCCTGCTTTGCCGCCAGGTCCTGTGCAATCGGCACGATGAACTGTTTTACCTGCTGCCGAAAGTTAGCGACCTCATCGGGGCCGTAGTCTGTACGATTCATTCGGGCATAGCCAAGGGAGACGAAATTTTTGCACCCCATTTTTTTCGCCATGCCGTGTCGTAGCTTGACCAGGTCGTCGTAGATGGTCTCCATCCGTTCCTGATGTTCTCCCATCCAGTCCCATTTTGCCTTACTTGCCCGTTTGCGTGCGGCGCGGTCTGCGACCTGCTCCAACGGGACGATACTGCTCAGGTTATAAGTCTTCCCTTCCAGCTCGATCTGCGCGCCGCCTTTCAGTTCGGTATACGCACTGTATCCCTTATTTTCTGCCTGCAGGTCCTCGATCAATTCCGGCTGAAAAGTCTTAATACTCAATTCTGCCGTATTGAAGAGTTGGCTGCCGAACTTCGCTTCCAATGTTTCCCGGTGTGAGCTGGAGATCAGGATCCGGTAATAATCCATCCGCCAGGCTTCTGTGGCCGGCAGGTGCTGATCGAACCAGGCCTTTTCTTCCTTATAGAACTCATCGCGTGTATCGATGCTGTACCGCACGTAGCAGATGTTGTACGCGGTGGCCACCCCTGCTCTGATGCTGTCGATTTGTTCCACCGCAGCAATCGCATCATCAATGGAGGCGGCACTTTCCAGTTCCGCCAAAACGGCCCTGAAGGCTGCTTCTTTGGCCTCCAGATCGGGGCGTACATAGGCGAAGTCGGGGAAAGAGGCAGTTGGATCGACGGACATAAACAATATTTGTTGCAGCAAAGAAAAGGTTTATTCACGCAGAATGTTCGTAGTCGAGCCTACTCGAGCTGCAACAATGTTCATCCTCTGCTAATCCTCACTTAATATAGGACACTGATCTTTGTTCTGTTCCAATTAACATTCTACTCACACCTACCCCTTATTAATCATTTTACAGCCATTTTTAGCAGGCCGTTCCTTTGGAACGGCCTGCTTTTCTTTTCCAGTATTAAGGAGAAGGCGCGGTCGCAGGTGCAGGCGCAGTTAAAAGGCAAAGGGAGGATCCCCCAACATTGCCCGATCTAACCGTTCCCTGCATCCCGCGACCGCGCCCTGCTTCTAATGACCCATCAGAAAAAACCAATTCGCTTATTGTCAATCCATTAAGCCTTACCTTTGCGGCCTCAAAAAAAATCATCCCTACCAATGATTACCTACGTAAAAGGCCCAATTTCCCACAAAACGCCGAGTTTCGTCGTCGTGGAGGCAGGGGGGCTCGGTTATCACGTCAACATCAGTCTGTACACCTACACCAAAATCGAAAAAGCGGAGCAAGTAAAACTGCTCACGCACTTCCATGTAAAGGAAGATCAGCAGACGCTGTACGGGTTCTGTGATGAAACAGAAAGGAGCTTTTTTCGACTGTTGATCGGCGTGAACGGTGTAGGCCCAAGCACCGCACTGGTCGTACTTTCCAGTATGAATCCTGAAGAGTTTCAGGCGGCCGTACTGGGAGAGGATGTGGCTAGTATCCGCAAGGTAAAAGGCATTGGCCCTAAGACAGCCCAGCGCATTATTTTGGACCTAAAGGACAAGATGATGAAGGAAAGCTTCGCCTCCCCGACAATGCTGTCCCCTCAAAGCAATACCCACCGCACCGAGGCGTTATCTGCATTGGTGAATTTAGGTTTTGCCCGCCCCGCGGTGCAGCGTGCCCTCAATCGGGTATTTACTGCTAAGCCAGATGCGGGAACCCCGGAGGAGATCATCAAGCTCGCCCTTCGGGAATTGTCCTCCTGATTTCACCTTTTTTCGCTGCCCACCCGGCCTTTCGCCGGTCGCTCTAATCTTAAAATTGATCCCTGGAAACTTTTTCGCTACCCCGCGTTCGTTTTCGATGGACCGCCCGAATTTCCCCGGGCTTTTGGTAAGGATTGACATATGAATAAGACGCTACTATTTCTACTACTTGGTTTTGCCCTAGCCTCGCTTAACTTTACCTACGCCCCTTTTACCCCGGTCGCACCAACTGCTTCTGCCGATGATGCGGTGATGCGAATGTTTTGGCACATCACCTATCAACCATTACCCAACCAGGTAAGAAGTGAGGACTTGCCCGGCTTTATCGATGAGGCAAAAACAAACCCAACGGATACCCTTCCGCCCATCCAGGACCGTAAACGCGACTTCATTACCGACCCCAACCGGAACCCGATCGATCTGCGTGACCCCGTCGGCCTGAGAAAAACTGTCGAATACGACCCTGCTACGGGCACGTATGTCGTTAGAGAGAAACTGGGCGAGATTGACTTCCGCCCGCCTACCTACCTGACGTTTGAGGAATACTTCAAATACCGCGAGCAAAAGGACCAGGATCGCTATTTCAAACAGCTCGGTGGCGTAGGCAACCCCGACGACGCCATCAGCATCGGTGACCCACTGGACGACATCGAACTGGACCCCGACCTCATCAATAACCTTTTCGGCGGCACGGAGATCGACATTCAGCCACAGGGTGGTGTTGACCTCAGCTTCGGCCTCAACTACCAGTTTCAAGACAACCCCTTCATCGTCGAGCGCTTCCGTAGGAACACGATCTTCGATTTCGACATGGACATTCAGATGAACGTGACGGGGCAAATTGGCGACAAACTCAAACTGAACACCAACTATAACACCGGTGCCACCTTCAACTTCGACAACCAGATCAAACTGGATTACAACTCGGAGGCTTTTAGCGAGGATGATATTCTACGTAAAATCGAAGCGGGAGACGTAAGCCTGCCCCTACGCGGCTCCCTTATCGAAGGCGCCCAGTCTCTGTTCGGTCTCAAAACAGAACTTCAATTCGGCCACCTCAAACTGACCGCCATTGCCAGTCAGCAACGGAGCCAGCGGGAAAAACTAACGATAGAAGGTGGTGCCCAGCTGTCTGAATTCCAGGTATATGCCGACAGCTACGACGAGAACCGGCACTTCTTCCTCAGCCACTTCAACCGCAGCACCTACGAGGAAAGCCTGGAAAACCTGCCACAGATCAACTCCCTTTTCCACGCCGAGAACATCGAGGTCTGGATTACCAACGACCGAAATGAGGTACTCGAAGTAAGGGACATCGTAGCCCTGGCTGACTTAGGCGAGCCGGAAACGGCCAACCTGACCAACCCGCAAGCGATCAGCACCTTCGGCGCCGACCCCGCCTACCAGCAAATCTGTGGCGGCGTACCGCTCCCCGATAACGGTGCTAACGACCTATACAGCAAGCTGGTTGCTTTGGGTGACCGTGTTCGCGACATCGACCAGGCGGTCTCTACCTTGCAATCCAGCCAGTTCGGCCTGCAGCCCATCCGGGACTTCGAGAAAGTTTCCGCACGAAAACTGACCTCCAGAGAATATTCCGTGAACGCCGAATTGGGCTTCATTTCCCTCAACATCAACGTTCAGCCCGATCAGGTGGTCGCCGTCTCCTACCGTTACAAGTACAACGGCAGCATCTTTAAAGTAGGTGAATTAGCCGTCAATACGGACAACACCAACAGCGGTCGTCCCAACAGCTTCAATAATCCGAATCAAGATACCAGCCGCTTCAGCAACCAGGTACTTTTTACCAAAATGCTGAAATCTTCCACCCAGCGCGTCGGCCTACCCACTTGGGATCTGATGATGAAGAACGTTTATTCTCTCGGCGCCTACCAGGTAAATGAAGAGGATTTTCGCCTCGACATTCAGTACGAGGATCCGGGAGAGGGTTTCAAGCGGTTCTTACCCGTTCCGGTGGCCGAAGTCCCCAACGGATTGCCCATTCCCGGCCTTCCCTTGATCCGTGCCTTTAACCTGGACCGTTTGAACGTTCAGAATGACCCGGTACCAGATGGCGTATTTGATTTTGTCCCAGGCGTGACGATCAACCCGACCAACGGTCGAATCTACTTCCCTGTTTTGGAACCCTTCGGAAGCGACCTAAAAGAATTGCTGCGCCCGGAAGACCATGCCCGGTTTGTGTACCAGGAACTCTACGACTCCACTATCTTCCAGGCACAGGAATTCCCTGAGAAAAATCGTTTTGTGATCCGGGGGTCCTACAAATCCTCGATACAGTCAGAGATCAGCCTCGGCGCCTTCAACATTCCGCCGGGTTCCGTTCGGGTGACCGCAGGTGGAGCGTTGCTGGAGGAAGGACGCGATTATTCCGTCGATTACAGCACCGGCCGCGTTCGCATCCTAAACGACGCCATCCTGAGTTCGGGCGTACCGATCAACGTAAGCTTCGAGGACAACACCGTCTTTAGCTTACAAACCAAGACCATGATTGGACTTCGGGCCGACTATGAAGTCAATGATAACCTCAGCATTGGTGGCACTTACATGCAACTGTTCGAACGACCGTTCACACAGAAAGTAAACATAGGAGAGGATCCGATCAATAACAAGATTTATGGTCTGGACGCTACCTTCCAAAAAGAGTCTGGTTTCCTGACCCGAATGGTGGACAAACTGCCATTCTTCAGTACAAGTGCTCCTAGTAACATCAGCCTGACGGCTGAAACGGCCGTTCTCAAACCCGGCCACAGCAACGCTATTAACCGGGCCCGGGGTGACAAAGCCGGTATCGTTTACCTCGATGATTTCGAGGGAACAGCCAGCCCCATTGACCTGAAGACACCGGTTCAGCAATGGTACCTGGCGTCGGTACCGCAGAACGATGCTGGCAACAACAATCCCTTATTTCCGGAAGCCCCACCGCAGGGATTGGTTTCAGGTGCGAACAGAGCCCTCCTGAACTGGTACCGCCTGGAACCTAACTCACGGACTACGGCCCCTGGCGCCGGAGACAATATCTACACCAGTGCCGTTCCGCAGCAAGAGGTTTTCCCTAACCTCGATATTCCGCTAAGCCAACGGCAAAGGCTCCCGTTCTTTACCTTCGATATGGCCTACTACCCCGAAAAGCGAGGCCCTTACAACTTCGATCTCCCCGAAGGTTACCCCGGCTTTACCGAAGGTGCTGTATTGGAAGGCGATCCGCTTAGCCCCATCAAACTGGAGGAACCAGAAACCCGTTGGGGCGGAATTATGCGGGAAATGCGGACCCCGGATTTCCAGAGCTCTAACATTGAATTCGTTGAATTCTGGATGCTATCCCCTTTCCTTGATCCTACTAACGCCCGACAAGCCGCCTCCGATGGTGCGCAAAAACAAGGTACACTCTACCTTAACCTCGGCAACGTAAGTGAAGACATCCTGAAGGACAGTCGTAAATTTTTCGAAAACGGCCTCCCTGGCCCAGCCAACCCTAACCGGCCGGTCGACAATACGGTGTGGTCTCGTGTCCCCGTAGCACAGCAAATTACCCGAGGTTTTGACAATGACCCGGCTACACGTCTTCTGCAGGATGTCGGCCTGGATGGTGTAAGCGATTCCGTCGAGGTCACTAAGTTCGGCGATTACCTCAACGCCTGGCAGGGCCGTAACGACATCGGCTTCCAAGCCCTGCAAGAGGACCCTTCCAACGACAACTTCTACTACTTCAATAACAACCGTTACACCGCAAACGACGACCTGCTCACCCGCTACCGCGGCTGGAACGGTATGGAAGGAAACTCCGCTGCCAACAACAGTACCAGCAATAATACGCGGGAGAGTACCACGAACCTGCCCGATGCAGAAGACCTGAACCAGGACAATACGCTGAACGAATCGGAAAGCTACTTCCAGTATGAGATTCCTTTCGTCAGAAGCGGAGCTAACCCCCGGGAGTTTGACCAGGAAGCTACTCCATTCATTACCGACCGGCTGGAAGCAGACAACGGCCGCATCTGGTACCGTTTCCGTGTTCCCTTGAACTCCGACCAAAAGAAAGCCGTTGGCGGCATTCAGGATTTCCGTTCCATCCGCTTCATGCGGATGTATATGCGGGGTTTCGAAGCACCGGTGGTGCTGCGTTTCGCTGAGTTCGAGCTGGTCCGCAACAGCTGGCGACGGTACACCCGCCAGTTTCAGGCTGGCCCATCGATCGGTGGTGAAGACAATACTGAATTCAACATCGATGCCGTCAACATCGAAGAGAACAGCAGCCGCCTGCCATTCAACTACGTGCTGCCCAATGGTATCCGCCGCGAGCAGAGCCTCGGCGTAGTAAATACACTGCAGAATGAGCAGTCGCTGGCACTGAAGGTGAGCAACCTGCAGCCGGGTGCCCGACGGGCGGTCTTTAAGTATACCGACACCGACCTCCGCCTTTACGACGACCTGAAAATGTTCGTCCACGCCGAGCCGCTCGGCGACAGTCGGTTCGACCGACCGGATACCGGGCAGCTCAGCCTCTTTATCCGCATGGGCTCCGACTTCGAGTCCAACTACTATGAATACGAGGTTCCACTGCGTATGTCGGACCTGGACATCATCGATGCCTGTCCCGAACCACCCAACAACAACGGACGTGTGGAGAATACCAGTTGTTACGCCCAGGAAGTCTGGCCCATCGCCAACGAGGTAGATCTGCCGCTGACTATGCTGCGGGACCTGAAGCTGCGACGAAATGTCGAAGACGCATCTCCCACCCAGGAATTTTCGGAAGAGTTTTTGCCCTTCGAAGATCGAAACGAGACTTTGGCTACTGATGCTGATCGGAGGACCCGCCACACCATCAGGGTAAAGGGTAATCCCAACCTTGGCTTTGTGAAAGTATTCATGATCGGCCTGAAGGCAGCGGACGACTTGAACAACAACGGCGTCAGTTCTGAGGTATGGGTCAACGAACTCAGGCTGGAAGGACTTGATGAACGGGGTGGCATAGCCGGCATCGCTCGGGCAGACATACAACTGGCCGACCTCGGCAACATCACCGCTGCGGCCAACTACAGTAGCATCGGCTTCGGTGCGTTGGATGCCAACGTGACGGAACGCGCCCGGGAATCGACCGCAGGGTATGACCTGACGGGTAATTTTGCCCTCGACAAGTTCTTCCCCGAACAACTCGGTCTTCGCCTGCCGCTGTACTTGCAGCATAGTAAGACCGTAAGCACCCCGGAATACGATCCGTATGACCTGGATATTAGGCTGAAGGACAAAGTTGAATCTGCCGATAACGATGCCGCTCGAGACTCGCTCCGGGAACAGGCACGGGAAATCAATAAGATAACCGCCATTGCCCTGAACAACGTCGGGATTACACCGGCTACTCGCCGGGATAAACCCAGCCCACTGGACCCTGCCAATTTCAGCCTAAGTTATGGCTTTACTAAAACCGAACGATCTGATCCATTCATCGAAAGTGAGGTGGTCAAAGACCATACCGGAGCGCTTGATTATTCCTTCAGTCGAGGCAGAGGCGGAACCATTGAGCCGTTCAAAGGCCTAAAGAGTAAGTACCTGAAGCTGATCAGCGAGATCAACATCAACCCCTTGCCGAACAGTTTCACCTTCGCTAATGTCCTTAACCGGAGTTTTGCGGTCACGAAATACCGTTTTGCAGACGTCGATCCGCAGTACAATACATTTTACAATAAACGCTTTACCTGGGACCGTAGCTACGACGTTCGCTGGGACCTCACCCGCAGCATCAAACTCGGCTTCAACGCCAACATGAGTGCCACGATCGATGAACCGGACGAGAACAAGCTGCTGAGGTTCGCCGAAGCTGAGCGGGATCAAATCCGCAAGGATAGTATTTGGAGTAACCTGACCGATGGTGGCCGACCCAAGCTCTATACACACAGCTTAAACGCCAGTTATCAGCTTCCGCTTCGCTTCCTGCCCTTCCTTGATTTTGTGGACGTACGCGCCAACTACTTGGCCAAGTACACCTGGAACGCCTCTCCCCTGAGCCTGACCGGCCCCAACACGCCGGGTGGGTCGAGCCTTGGTAACAGTATCCAAAACAGCCAGAGCAGGCAGCTGACGGCCAACCTGAACTTCGAAAAATTTTACGACCAGTTCGATTTCCTGCGGCAGATCAACCGGCCGCAACGCCGGCGCCCTACCAGTCGGTCGCGCAACACCGATGCCGAAAAGGAAGGCGAAGCCAAGCCGCAGGACCGGAAGAAGAAGAGCAGTGGCCCCAGTAACGCCGCCCGCATGCTCATCCGTCCGCTATTGGCCTTACGGAGTGTCCGGGTCAACTACAGCGAAGACCTGGAGACCATTATTCCCGGCTTCCTACCAGAACCAAAATTCTTCGGCCAGTCCACCGGATTCGAGTCGCCCGGATGGGCATTCGTAGCGGGCCTGCAGCCAACGATTCGGGAACTACCTGAAGGAGAAAGAGGCGGACCGAATGATTACCTGATGGAACTTGCCGACGGTGGCTACCTCTCCGTGAACCCCTTCCAGAATAATGATGTGATTCAGAATTACACCAAGACCTGGGACGGTAGCGCCACCATTGAACCGTTCAAAGATTTCCGCCTGGAGTTAACGATGGATCGCTCTTTCACCGAGAATTACACGGAGACCTTTAAGGTACAAGAGAAAATCCCGAATGCCCCCTTCCTGCACTCTGTACCGATCCGGGATGGCGCGCTGACCTTTACCAATGGTGGAGCCAACTCCCTGTTCAACCAGGACACCACGAACCTGAATACGCTCTTCGAAACGTTCGAGTCTAACCGACTCGTCGTCAGTCAGCGCCTGGGCCGTGAACGGGGAACGACCACACTACACGACGATCCCTTATTGGCCCAGCAGGGCTACAGCCAGGGTTACGGGCCGAACCAGCAGGACGTCTTGCTGCCCGCCTTCCTCGCTGCCTACCGCGGAGAAGACGCCAACAACGTCAGCCTGAATCCGTTCGACCTCCAGGCCAGCCCAAACTGGCGATTGACCTGGACTGGCCTCGATAAGGTTGGTGGCCTCGGCAAAATTTTCCGCAGGGTCAATATCCAGCACGGTTTCCAGTCCACCTTCGCCATCAGTAGTTACGGCACCAGCCTTGATTACCTCGATGCCCTGGAGGATGCCACGGCACCGCTGATCGGTTTCGACACGGTCACCCTGAACTACTTCCCCCGTATCGAGATTCCCAACATCACGGAGTCTAAATCTTTCGCACCGCTCTTTTCGATCGAGGCGGAACTTCAGAACGGACTTTCCTTCAACTTCGCCTACCAGAGCCAGGACAACAAAAGCATCAACATCACCAGTAAGCTGCTCAGCGAGCAAGTCAACAAGGAGGTCATTGGTGGTTTCGGTATCGTGCTTGAAGACATCCAAATTGGCTTCCTACAGGGTAAGAAAAAGAAGCGCTCGTCCAGCCAGGAACAGGAAGAAGAAGCTAACCCACGCAACAACCGGCAGCGGGGCAACAGCCAGTCGGGTGGCCGGTTGTCCATCAGTGATATGGACATCCAGTTCAACTTCAGCCTCCGGGATGGCAAGACTTACGCCAGCCGCCTGAACCCACGCATTCGCGAGATTGTGGAAGGCAGCCGGGTCTTCACCCTGGCGCCGTCCGTCGAATACCAGGTCAACGAATTGCTCAGCCTTCGGGCGTTCTTCGATTATCGGAAGACGACGCCGTTTAACCCACTTGGCTTCCCGCAGACGGCGGCTAGTGGGGGTATGGTGGTGCGCTTCCAGCTTCAGTAGAGAATGGGAGAATGAGAGAATGGGAGAATAATTGAATGAGGGAATGGCT
The DNA here is from genome assembly GCA_047626445.1 of Neolewinella sp. Classification (GTDB taxonomy): domain Bacteria; phylum Bacteroidota; class Bacteroidia; order Chitinophagales; family Saprospiraceae; genus Neolewinella. The sequence continues at coordinate 7,058 of JBLHRW010000036.1, read as the reverse complement.
ACCGTTCGCACCGTGAGTGGAACCAGCCATTCCATTATTCTCTCCTTCTCTTATTAGCTACGCTGCTACCTTTGTTGGTCAATCATTTGTTTCCGGGCGGGGCCGCAGGTGCAGTGGGAAGAATAAAGAAAGCAAGGCTGGCCCCGGACTGAGCTGCCTCCGGCAGCGAGCGGGTGCGTGCACGCTCTGCGTGCGCGTAGGACTACTTTAGCAAAAGTATTTATCCACCCATACCTCAAGCAATTGAATCTACGGGTAAATAATATTTACCATGAGGTATTTCCTGATCGCTCTGTTGGTATTAATAATCGGATGTTCTAGAAGGGAAGAACCTCCATCTGATTGTAAAAATACGAATACCTCGATTTTCGACTATGAACTTGGATTAACAATCACCGGCCCGACGCTGACGATAACATGTCAATATGACGATTGCGGGGAATGGGGAGGCCATAGGGAAGAAATTCGCCTAGTAAAAAACAACCAATCATCCTTCTGCCTGGATTATCAAAAGGACTCCGTCAATTGTGCTAATATCACGGAGCTATTTGATGGCTTCGGGTTCTATTATGGCGTAAAGCGGGTTCCTGCTTATGGGGAGAATAGCATGGCAACCGATGCCATGAAAAAGCATATTCGCAATTTTGCCAGCACGATGATGCAGTCAATATTTGAGGATGACTTCTATTTCAGCCACGCTGGTGTAATTACTACTATTGCCAATCGTGATTCGTCGTTGTTCATTCAGACTTACAGCAACAAAGCTGACAATTTCAATTACTTGAAGCAGCAACTGGGTTTAAAGTAAAAGGCAACGCGCCGGAACCTTCTCCAAGGTTCCGGCGCGTCGCCAATGATATTCTAATTGTGATTACGCGCACCCGGAGGGTACACGCGATCGGCTCGCTGCCGGAGGCAGCGTCGTCCGAAGGAAAACGGAGCAGGCAATTACTTGCCCATCGCCTTCTTCATCATGATGCCAATATCGGCCGGGCTGTTCACCACGTGGATACCACATTCTGCCATGATCTTCATCTTAGCTTCTGCGGTGTCTTCGTGGCCACCAACGATGGCACCAGCGTGGCCCATGGTACGGCCTTCCGGTGCGGTCTGTCCGGCGATGAAGCCGACGACAGGCTTGGTGCCGTGTTCTTTGATGTAGTAAGCAGCGTCAGCTTCCATCGTACCGCCGATCTCACCGATCATGACGATGCCGTCGGTGTCGGGGTCGTTCATCAGCAGTTCCACAGCGTCTTTGGTGGTGGTACCGATGATGGGGTCACCACCAATTCCGATGCAGGTGCTCTGGCCCATGCCGGCCTTGGTTACCTGGTCTACTGCTTCGTAGGTAAGGGTACCGGAGCGAGAAACGATGCCAATGCGGCCGGGGTTGTGAATGAAGCCGGGCATGATGCCACACTTGGCCTCACCGGGGGTAATAACACCCGGGCAGTTCGGGCCGACCAGGCGACAGTCGTAATCGTCGATGAAGGAACGCACCTTCACCATGTCTTGTACGGGGATGCCTTCGGTAATACAAATGATGACTTTAATACCGGCAACAGCAGCCTCCATGATCGCATCACCTGCGAAGGGCGGAGGTACGAAGATGACGGAGACGTCGGCACCAACTTTGGCTACCGCATCAGCTACCGTATTGAAAATCGGCACACCCAGGGTTTCCTGGCCGCCTTTACCCGGCGTAACACCACCAACGAGGTTGGTACCGTATTCCTTCATCTGTCCGGCGTGAAAACCACCTTCCTTTCCGGTGATACCCTGGACGATGATGTTTGAATCTTTGGTTACGAGAACTGCCATGTGATTGCTAATTATTGATTGCTAATTGGTTATTTTGATCGGGCTTCGGAAGGCTTCGGAGAACCGGTGCCGACCAGCGGACTTTGCTCCTTTAAAACCTTCCCCTGCATCCTGCGGCCGCGCCAAAAAAGCATGTAAGCGACGACCCGGAAGCTAAGCGTCCGCGAAGGTAAGGTTTGTACGGCGAGGAGACAAAAGGGCCGGCAGAAGGTGCACCTTTTTTACATCCTCAAGATAGATCAATTGATAGATCTTCCGCTTCACCTGCCGAGCGTCGTGGTTCGATCCCACGTCTTGAAAAACCGGCCGGGTGAAAGGTTATTCGTCCGGCCACTTTTATTACAGGCGGCATGTCAAGTACACAAGGCACAAAAAAGCCACGTATAAGAATACTTATACGTGGCTTTTGGCGTAGGCTAAAAAGGGGTTATTCTTCCTTCTCCTCCTCCACAATGATGAATACATCCTCATCATCTTTCTGCATGAAGTAGCCCTCACGGGCAAAGGTTTCCCGGTTGGCTTCCATGTCCATCTTCTCCGTTTCCGCATCGTTGATCAGGTCATCGTATCCAACCAGACTTTCCTCCAGGCGGTTTACGGTGGAGTGCAGACGGAACTGGGTGGCGATGTCATGACGATCAATGAAGACCATGAAAAAAGTGAAGGCCACCAACGTCAAGAGATAACGATTCCGCAGGTAGGGCGGGATCTTATTCCAGAGGTCAGCGATGGGATCGGATTTTTTCTTTGTAGCCATATTTGGGAGCTATGTTTAGGAGCTAGGAGCTCTTGGCAAGTTACAACCTAGCTTCTAGTTCCCTAGCTTCTAGCTTCTATCTACCAATTTTCTTAAGCAGATCGCGTCCTGGGAAGTAAGCGGTACTACCTAACTCCTCCTCGATGCGGAGCAATTGGTTGTACTTAGCGACCCGGTCAGAACGACTGGCGGAGCCGGTCTTGATCTGTCCACAGTTGAGGGCAACGGCGAGGTCGGCGATGGTGACATCTTCGGTCTCTCCGGAGCGGTGGCTCATCACGCTGGTATAACCCGCGCGGTGGGCCATGTTGACGGTGTTGATGGTTTCGGTGAGGGTACCAATCTGGTTTACTTTTACGAGGATGGAGTTGGCACTACCTTCCTTGATCCCTCGGCTGAGGCGTTCGGTGTTGGTGACGAAAAGATCATCACCCACCAGCTGGCAGCGTTCGCCGAAGCTGTTGTTCAGGGCGGCCCATCCTTTCCAGTCGTCCTCGTCGAGGCCGTCTTCGATAGAGAAGATGGGGTACTTGTCGACCCAGGTCTTCCAGTAGTCAACCATGGCTTCTGATTCGATCTTGCGGCCGTCGGACTTATGGAAGTGATAAACACCTTCTTTGCTGTCGTAGAATTCGGAAGCAGCGGCGTCCATGGCGATCATCATGTCGTCACCGGGCTTGTAGCCGGCCTTCTCGATGGATTCGAGGACGATTTCAATCGCCTCATCGTTACTTTTAATATTGGGGGCAAAGCCACCTTCGTCTCCGACGTTGGTGCTGTAGCCTTTGCTCTTCAGTACTTTCTTGAGGTGGTGGAAGGTTTCCACGCCCATGCGCAGGGCTTCGCTGAAGGTGTCAGCACCGAGCGGAATGATCATGAATTCCTGAAAGTCGATGCTGTTGTCCGCGTGGCTGCCGCCGTTGAGGATGTTCATCATCGGTACGGGCATCGTGTGCGCGTTCACGCCGCCGACGTAGCGGTAGAGCGGCATGTTCTGCTCCATGGCTGCAGCTTTGGCACAAGCCAGGGAAACACCAAGGATGGCGTTGGCGCCAAGCTTGCTTTTATTGGGGGTACCGTCGAGTTCGATCATCGTCTCATCGATGTACCGCTGGTCGGTCACGTCGACGCCGAGGAGTTCTTCGGCGATTCTTTCTTCTACGTTGGCCACCGCCTTAAGTACGCCTTTACCGAGGTACACGTCTTTATCGTCGTCGCGCAGTTCCACGGCTTCATACTTACCGGTACTGGCACCACTTGGTACAGCCGCACGGCCTACGGCGCCATCGCCGGTGATTACTTCCACTTCTACGGTGGGGTTGCCGCGGCTGTCGAGAATTTGCCGGGCTCTTACGTCTAGGATGCTGCTCATATGTTTATTGTTTTTCTTGAGACAGGGCATGCCCTGTCTTTACTTTCTTGGGTGGATGGGTGGATGGGTGGATGGGTGGTAATGTTCCCGGACTTGGCTCGATGCTGCGCATCTTTCTGCGTCCGGGGTTAAAACGATTTGATCCGGCTGGGATCGTGCGGAGTAAGCGTTTGAAGGAGCAAGGTATGAAAGGCGTGCGGCGTTTCCCCTTCCTCCTTTTACTTTCTTTCCGCGATCAGGTCAACGAACTGATCGAAGAGATAGTCGGCATCATGTGGTCCGGGGCTGGCCTCGGGGTGGTATTGTACGCTGAAGGCTGGTTTTCCAACGATGCGAATGCCTTCGATGGTATCGTCGTTGAGGTTACGGTGGGTAATTTCCACTACGTCCAGGTTTTTCTCGATGGCTTCAGGAGAAACGCCAAAGCCATGGTTTTGGCTGGTGATCTCCGATTTCCCCGTCACCAGGTTCTTCACCGGGTGGTTGATACCACGATGACCGTTGTGCATCTTATAGGTTGGTATACCGACCGCCCGTGCCAATATCTGGTGGCCGAGGCAAATGCCGAACAGCGGTTTTTCCTCGTCGAGCATGGCTTTGGCCGTCTCTACGGCGTAGTCCATGGCACCTGGATCACCGGGGCCGTTGGAAAGGAAGAGGCCATCGGGGTTGAAGGCCCGGATCTCGTCCATCTTGGTTTTAGCCGGGAAGACTTTCACGTAGCAGTCTCGTTTAACGAAGTTCCGCAAGATATTTTGCTTAGTTCCCAGGTCAAGGACCGCTACCCGGTACTTGGCGTTTTCTTCGCCAATAGTGTAGGCTTCTTTGGTGGATACTTTGCTTGCCAGTTCGAGCCCGTCCATATCCGGAGCCTTGGCCAATAATTTTTTCAATTCGTCCAGGTCGAAGATTTCGCTGGAGATGATACCGTTCATCGCGCCCTTGGCACGGATATGGCGGACGATTGCCCGGGTATCCACGTCGCTGATCCCAACCAGGCCCTCGCCTTCCAGATAATCCTGAATGGAACCTTCTGCCTGGTGGCGGCTGAAGGGAACGGTGAAGTTCTTACAGATGAGGCCGGCAATTTTGACACTGCCGGATTCGGTATCCTTACTAGTCGTACCGTAATTACCGATGTGGGCGTTAGTCGTAATGAGCAACTGGCCAAAATAGGAGGGGTCCGTGAAGACTTCTTGATAGCCGGTCATACCGGTGTTGAAACATATTTCTCCGGTGGTAGTGCCGGTTTTACCGGCGGCCTTGCCTTCGTAAAAGGTTCCGTCGGCTAAGAGCAGAATTGCGCGTGGTTGTTCCATGATTTTTTGGGTGTGGTCAAATTCACGCAAAGATAGGAAACTCGGCGGGACGGCGGAGGTTGCAAAACTTAATAAAATGGTTAAGTCCGGTCGCTAATTATCGGGCTTATCGGAAACCAGTGCTAAATGCCGGTCGAACGTCAGAAAAGAGGAAAAACCAAATCCCGGTGCGGCGAAGCCGGGTTTCCCCGATACTGGTTTGTAACCACGTTTGCCAAAAGAGCTCCCTTTAACGCCTTCGGTATTTATGCCGGCAAGGCTCGATACAGGGATAAGAGAGGAGGAGCTCGTCTCCCGAAAATTCATAGGTAATACCTGATCGGGGGGCAAGAGAGCGGCATCCGTTGGGTTCCACATTCTGGTCATCGGCCCAGAAAATGCCGCTGGATTCAGTATCCGATGCTTCGGTAAAAAGGCACAGATCTCCGTTAGCAATATAGGCCCCTTCTTCGCCAAAAGTTATGGTCCTATTACTGGTGACCGGCTCGAAGGTACCGGACCCGTCGCCCGGGTCGCCCAGTATTTCGATGAGCTGCCAGGTACCACTCAGAGGAATAGTAAGCTCCTCATTCTTCTCACAAGAGGTGAACAGGAATACGAAAAGCAGGAAAGAAAACAAGAGGAACGATTTCATATTATACGGGATTATTGGGTTTACCGCACCCCGGTCGGGTACTTCACTGGGTAAGACGAGTATCGTTTTTGTAGTGTTGGTGCGCTACCGTTAAAATTTTCAACTACGCCAGCGCAAACAAGCTATTCCCAAGGGATGGGAATAGAAAATTTACTTCCTTCTTCTCCCCACAGCAGGGCGCTGATATTACGGTCGGTGTCCTGCCAAAACTAATCCAGGTTCACCCCACATTCCCGCAATGTTTCTACTAAGGCTTCCGGCGTCGTGAACCTGACACTATCTAAGCCCAAAGACCTCGCCGCCTCACAGTTCCGGACACTGTCATCGATAAACAGGCAGCCGGAAAAATCCCCCAGGCTATAAGTTTTAGCCAGGTGTAGGTAGATGTCCGGATTAGGCTTCTTCATTTTCACCTCACCGGAGACCATGATGTCTTCGAAGCGTTGCAGGAAGTCGAAGTTTTCCCGGGCCCAGGGAAAAAGCTCGGCGCTCCAGTTGGTGAGGGCCAGCAGGCGGTAGTTTCCGCCGGCGTGCAAGGTTTTCAGAATATCCACCGTGCCGGGGATGGCACCACTAAAATGCTCCGTCCACCGATCATAGTACATCCGGATTTCCCGTTCCCATTTGGGGTATTCGGCCACTAGCAGCTCCGTCGCCTCGGCAACGGGGCGGCCACGATCCTGTTCTTCGTTCCAGTCCAGGTGGGTGATATTCTTCACAAACCAGGCCGCTTCCTCCGGGGTATCGAAGACTTTATTATAGAGCAACAACGGGTTCCAGCCGATGAGGACGTTGCCGATGTCGAATACGATGGTGTGGATTGGACTGTTGGTCATATTGCTGCTATTAGTTGGGGAGTGGGCTTTGGACCAAGGGCTCTCGGGGCATAGCCCACTCGACCTTAAGGACGCCGTAAGTTTTTTCAGGGCGGGGCCGCAGGTGCAGGGGAAGGGTATAAGGAGCAGGGTAGCTTGCCTTTCAACTTCCCTTGCACCTGCGTTCGCGCCTAAAAAGTAAGGGGCAAAGGAAAAAAGGGGCGTTCACCTTCTTATTCTCTTTATTCCCTTCCTCCTTTACTTCTCCAGGTCGGCAATCTTACCCATCCGCCGCAGCTGCCGGGGCAAGCCCTGGTACTCGGCACCCAGGAAGTTGTTG
>JBLHRW010000035.1:0-21331 GCA_047626445.1 Neolewinella sp. | reverse complement strand
TACAGATGGCGTAAGCCTCATGGAGTCGGTTCCGCAGTTATCGGTACTGTTTCCTCCGATGGTCTCAGGGCTTACCGTTGATTCATCGAGGCCGGAAGGATCAATGAAAATAGTGGTGGCAACGCAAACAGCTGCCGGGGCCATGGTGTCTCTGACCGTTACCAGGAAGGTACACGTATCGGCGTTACCGCTAGGGTCCGCCAACAGGTAGGAAAACTCGGTGACGCCGAGACCAAATATGATTTCAGGGAAGGGGTTGAGGTCGGTTGTACTGGACGTCGGCGTAGTAGTGATTCCTTCCGAAAAGTATTGCAGGATTAAGGTGCGGTAGGTCGCAATCACGTAGGCGCCGGAAATTCCGTCGTCGCCCCCTTCTTCCTCAATGTTGTCCTCGTTACAAGGTATGATGCCGTCACCTTCCTGCCCAGGAGGAACCGTGACGGGCTGTGGCCGCAGTTGCAAGGGAAGGTCGTTGTTGCCATCGAGCTGCGCGAGGATCTGTTCGGCGGAAATACGGAGCCTTAAGGCGCCTTCCTGGTCACAGGTGGCGTCTCCACGGTGCGTAGTGCCGACAATGGTGCCATCGGGTAAGACGATGTCCATTGCTGCCCGCTGATTACTGAATGACCCTACGAAATAAACATCGAGATCAATACTGTCAGTGATGCTTGTTGGCACAGCAGTCAGCAGCAGGTTGATAGGCTGGGCCTGGAAACTATTCAGGTTAGGGTCGTAGTTAAAGGTGAAAAAGGCATGGCCATCTCCTGAAGGAACCCGTTCGGAGGTAAGCAAATAAGGCGCACAATTATCGGTGATGCTGATTGGAAGAGGAACTTCTAAAAGAACCTCACAGGCATTTGAGGGCGCATAAAGTACGATGTCGTCGGGGCAGGTGATTATGGGAGGTTCCTGATCTTCAACGGTAATCGTGTAGCTGCACTCATCTGCGCTACCGCCACAATCTGTTGCTCGATAAGTAATTTGGTGCAGACCTACGCCCAGCGAGGTAAATAAAGAATCGATGGGGTCAACCCGGTTGAACCCCGTACCATCGATGTCAATTTCATAAATGATCTCCGTTAACCGGAAAGCTGCCTGACGCAGGTGGATGCGGGCAACGCTGCCTCCCTCGCAGAGGTTGTTGATGGCGAAGGTGCCGGGCCGTCCGGCGGGGATATTGGGTTCTAACCGAATACTGACCACTCCATCACGCGCATAACGCGTGAACTGAAATGGGGTGATACTATCTACCGTTACTACAGTTTCACACTGTACCGTTCCTCGTTCAGTAGTGCCCAGCAGGGTACCATCTTCAGCGTAAATAAAGAAGAACTCATCTTCTCCTTCTGCGTCTATATTTTCAAGGGTAATGGTGAAAATACCAGTAGTAAATCCGTTTACCGGCAAAGCATCAGGAATCTGTAGGTGAAAAACGAAGGGGTCAACGGGGACGGAGCCTAACTGGCCCGGGTTCATCGCCTGACTGGTGATGGGTACCGTATCCCGTAGGTTAAGTTGGAACGGTGTTCCACTGGAGCATTGGTCCTGAATGGTGGGAGGAGGTAGCCCGATGGTGGCAACACAGCCGCCATCGTCGGTTCCGATCAGCTGGCTTTCCGGGCAGTCAAAAATATTGACCGGCTGTTCATCCACCTGCCGGTATTGCATAGTGGTGATGGTCGTGTTACCACATTGATCGGATACGATAATATCTACCGACAAACTCCTTACGCTGCCATCTGCTTGCTGACAAACGATCGGTGGAAGTAACGGGTAGTTATCCGTGCCGGTTTCTACCAGGCGTATAGTAAGGCTGTCTTCCGGGGAGCAGCCATCGATGAAGCGTGCGCCGCCAAGGTCCTGTACCCAGCTATTGAAGATGAATCCCTGCAAACGGCCACTGTTACAGCTGGTCCTCAGGTCTTCCGGAGCCGTAACCACTACGGGGCCGGTGGTGTCGATTACCGTAAGTGATTGGGTGAACGAGCGGCTGTTGCCACAGTCGTCAAAGATTCGCCATTCCCGCGCTACCGTAAAGTTATTAGTACAGGCCCCAGGGCTTATGTCGTCCTCAAAACTGAGGTTGACGGTCTCGTCACACTGATCATTAAGGTTAAAAGGCTGGCCGGTGATCTCGGTATTGAGGTAGTTTTCGCAGCTCACTATTACGTCGTCCATTGGCGGCGTAAAGGTTGGTGGTACGTTGTCCCGAATCCGAATTCGCTGTACCCGTACCCGGCTATTGCCACAAAGGTCGGTAACCGTCCAGGTTCGCTCTACATCGAAGCTGTTTCGGCAAATGCCAGCCCCAATAACTTGGTCTGCAAAAGTGACGACAAGTAGTTCCGTTGGCGAACAGTTGTCGCTCAATGCTGATGGCCTACCGGTGAAGTCAAGGTCAAAAGGGTCTTGAAGGCAGGTGAGGTTGATGTTAGATGGGCGGGTGAATTCAGGTGCCTCGGTATCCCTTATCTCATATCGCCGGCGGATGATCGTGGAGTTTCCGCAGCGATCTGTCGCTGTCCAGGTGCGTTCCACCTCAAACTCGTATTGTTGGCAACTGCCATCCATTACCTGGGTCGACGTCTCGGCGTAAGTCGTCATCGGCATGGTGTCGCATTCGAACAGTGAGACATCAGGGGGCAATGGGACGGTTTCACCACAGTTCAATTGTAGGGTGTCAGGAACTATGCCTATGAAGAAAGGGGCGGTTGTGTCGACCGTCATGTAAACGAAGTCAACGGAGGCCATTCCCCCACAGAGGTCGGTGACGGTAAAGGTGACGGTTAAGGAGTCGTTACAGGCAAAATTAATCAGGCCATCGGGGGCATCGTCATCAACGGATACTAAAGGAGAACAACCCATCTGAGTTTCTACGGAGACGGCGATTCTGCGGTCACTAAGCCAGCGGTCGTAGCTGTCGGGGTGGCCAGGTTCGTTTACGTTTATGCAATCCACCGTGTTCCGAAGTGGTGGCAATACATTAAAGTCAATGGTTGGTCCGTCTCCGTCTGGGGCCGGGCCAAAACCAACCTCTTGTACTTCCCGGTCTGAATTGATCATGCCGGTGATTTGCCAGACATGAAAAACACTGCCGCCAACGCAGGGGGCATTGGGGATGCTGAGGCTATCGATGGCGCTGACCAGAACAGTGTCGAATACCCCTGGTCTCAGTACGCGGACTGCGCGCAGACGCGGGGGGGGCATCACATCGCTAAAGCAGTCCACCGTCTCATCGGCGGGCGCCTCGTCAATAAACATCACTAGTCCGGTTTGAGCGTTTAGTGAGGAAATAGATAGCAGCAGTAACAATGCGGCGGTACAGTGTAAGACACGTTGCCGAAATGTGAATGGGAATGGGGTACGGTTCATGCCGTGAGGAGATTACGAACGAGAAAAGCTAAATAGAGTATTACTAATGGGGCGTGAGCTATGGGGGTGATGCTCAAAGCCGCCGCCGCAGTATGCGGAGAAAGGGAGTCTTCATCGGGATTATGCTTAAAATCGGTTTGTAGATCGCGGTGGGGAAGGTGGCCGCTTAACGTAGGCAAATATACGAGGGCTAGAGGGATATGTTTTTTTTTAACGTGGGAAGGTTTTCGTCCGGACAACTTTCTCTCCGTTTTTAGGGGCTAATTCACGTGCTGAATGACGTAGGCTCATGCGTTATGGCCAGGTTAGGCGCGGCCGCAGGTGCAGAAAGAAAGATTAAGGGGCAAAGGGCGGAAAGTAGAAAGGAAGCTCCATTTTGCTGGCCCTGCTTCTTTATCCTATCCCTGGTACCTGCGGCCGCGCACCCAAAATTAAAAAGAGGAATTGGATGCTTACGCGCCCTTTCTCTTCTCTTTGTTCTACTCAGTAACTGGCTTTGGCCCATAGAATTCGTAGAGCAAATCCCGATCGGCGTAGGACGAGTAGGAAGAATCCACAGGGGTCTTTATAAGCATGAATTGTGCTCCTGCACCCATGATCCCATAGTATTTATCTTTAGCACCCAGTGCATCCTGTGCCTCGATGATCATTTCCACAGTTTGCATCATTTCCGGCCTGGCACTGTTGTCGAGCCGTTCCAGATCAGGGATGTTGACCAGAATGAGCGCTTTGTCTTCCCGTATTTTAGTGAGGTAAGTGAAGGTCTCCGGTTGTAATTCTTCCACGACGAATATGGTCAGCATATTATCGAGTGCCAGGGCCGTAGAGTCAAACTCCGCCATCGGTTCAGCCATCATGGCGTCAATGTCCTGATTAAGCATTTCATCGCGCGGATCTTTGGGAAGGCTGTTGGCAATGCCACTGAAAATAGCGCTTAGTACAACAAGCCCGGTAATAATGATTAGGCCGGACCACATCCAGATTGGGGGCTTTACCCGGCCTCCCAGTTCTCCTCCTATGAGGTGCATTTTTTCGGTAAAGTCAGCGCCGTCATACGTACGCTTACAGCGGGTACATTCCGCTACCGGCGTTTTGCCAATGGGGAAAAGAGGAATCCACATTACGTGCGCATAGCGCCCGAAAATGGACACGTCCTGGTTCTCAGTACGCTCGCAGTAAGGGCAGGGAATGTCTTTTACCTGGAAACTGCCGAGGTGTTTGCCACGGGTACCATAGATCATAAGAGGGGGGTTACAGGGCTTATCTAAGGTGTTCTAACTTTGAAGAAGAAACAAATATAAACCTCCAGGCCTTTACTCCTCCTCAAACCATAGCTTCATTTGTTGATTCCCAACCCGATAATCGGTCGTGATTTCTTCTCCCGCCTCAATGTCGCGCAGGGCTTTGAACCTGATCTGCTCAAAATCGTAATCCAGTTCAAACTCCGCGTTGGCTGCCGAGGAGTGATTGTACAGCGAGCCGAGGCCAAGGGCGATGGCCGCCTGGTCACCGTCCCACTGAAAGTAGTAATCATGGAGGTGGGTTTCGTGGATGGCTTTGCGGTCAGCGGCAGAAAGCAGGATGACGTAGGCCAATTCAATGGTGGTACCTGCCGGAATCTCCTGGCTGGTGAAAACGCCGCGGCCACCTCGGGAACGGGGGGCTACGTATAGGACGGGGAGGGAGAGGATCCTAGTAGGGGGTTTAGAGCTTGTTAGATAAGTTAACGGCTATACGAGAATCGAAGTTGAGATAATTGGTTCAAGGAACGCCGATTCAATAACTGTCCGATTTGCAGCTTGGTATCACGGCGCTGCTCTTCCTATCTCGAAAACCACCGTAGCTATGGCTATGCTGGCTTTTGAGATACTCGATCACCACCACGATACCTACGCTTCACCGCGAAGTAGCAGCGAAGCTAATCAGGACAGTTAATAAATCGGCGTTCCCAAGCTAAAATTACCTCGACTACGCTTGGCGACCCGAGTGCATAATACGGACCCCAAAAGTGTATTTGTCACTCGATTCGCATCGTTAGTAAGGCAATCGAATTAGAATAAATTGGAGGCTTCGATAAGCTCAGCCACCGGCCGAAATCTGGGCCTAAATAGAAATAACGGTCCCTGAGCTTGCGATGTGCTGAGCCTGTTAAAGTATCGAAGGGCACTAAAAATTGTTCAATCGGTTCCTACTACGATTGCCCTGGCGTTGCTACATCAACCTCAAAGCTCCAACCGATTAATAGCCTCCCAAGTTAAATGCGATTCAAACCCCCGCTGAAACATGTAATCGGCCAGTTTCTTGCGGCGCAGATACGGGTGGGTGGCTTTCTTCTCGATCCGGTCCCGTCGCAATAATTCATTTTCAATGACCAGCAGGTAATCTTCTTCTTCGATTTCCGTCATTGCTTTGCGGATGCAGTAGGCGGAAATGTCGCGCTGCTTTAGCTCGCGGGTGATCTTTTGCCTCCCCCAGCGCTTCATCTTAAACCGGCCCCGGGCAAAAGATCGTGCGAAGCGCTCCTCATCCAGGTATTTTTCTTTGATCAGGTCACAGATGACCTCCTCCGCCGGATCACCATAGTAACTTAGTTCGCGCAGCTTCTGTCGGGCTTCCTTGTGGCAACGATCCTGATAGGCGCAATACTGCTGTAAGGCATCGAGTGCCTGCTCGTAGGTATAAGCAACCTTCTTTTCTTTTGCGAACAATTTGTGCTTGTTTGGTGCAAATGTAACTAAATGTTTGCAAACATCTGTTGTCTCCTTCACCTTAGGAACACGAATTAAATAAAGCGGCAGCTCAAGAATGTCACTTTATTTTGTTCGCGTTCCTTCGCCAGGTCATCGAAGCTACCGATGTAGTAGACCTGACCAAAGGCTACGATATTTTTGTCAAGACCCTTAATGATAGTAGTGTCGATTTCGCAGTGCGGGTCTGGACTGAAAACGTGAATTACTGGCCAGCGTATTTCTCCGTTACCGAGAATGTAAAGAAATCATTCGATCAGGCCGGTGTGGGGATTTCGCTCCCGCAAATGGAGCTACATATCAAGCAACCAGCTGCCCGAACTTAATTTTTCATAGGTCCTGGGTAACTTTTCCCTAATTTGGTCGTCACATCGTCGTGCGATTAATTTGGTCCGAGTACTTACGTCTGAAAAAAATATTTTCGGCCAACGGTTTTATGGATTGTCGTTACTTTTATTCATCACTCCTTTTACTACATACATACATGGATTTGACATTTATTACTGACGAGCAGAAAGCCTTAGTCATGACTTGGGGCATCAAGATTGCCGTAGCGCTGCTAATCCTAATTATAGGTTTTTGGGTCGCTAACCGGCTAACGAAAATTTTCGGGAAACAACTTGAGCATAATAAGGTAGACTCAACCATCATCAATTTTGCTAAATCGTTGGTGAGTACAGGCCTGAAAATTCTCATTTTACTCGTAGCTGTTAGCCATGTAGGTATTGAGGCTACTGGATTTGTTGCCGTACTGGGAGCATTGACCTTCGCCATTGGCTTTGCGCTACAGGGGACCCTGAGCCACTTTGCCGCTGGCGTAATGCTTTTGTTTTTCCGACCTTACAAAGTAGGCGATCTCGTCGAAGTTGGCGGAGGCCAAACTGGTACCGTAACGGAACTTGGCATCTTCAATACCATCCTTGCTACCCTCGATAACAAAAGGGTGATCGTACCCAATGGTACCGTTTCCAGCAACATCATCACCAACATCACCGGTCAGGGCATCATCGGTGTAGAATTGACCTACGGTATCGGCTACAACGACTCCATCGACAAGGCCCGCGAAGTCATCCTCGCCGTAGGCAAAGAATGCCCCTGGATCCTCGATGACCCCGAGCAATTTGTCGTGGTTGCGGAGCATGGAGACAGTTCTGTCAATCTGAACAGCCGCCCGTTCTGTAACAGCGAGCATTACTGGGATACCCTCTTTTACATGCAGGAGCACGTTAAGAAAGAATTTGATAAAGCAGGCATTAGCATCCCGTTCCCGCAGCGCGATGTTCATATGCACAACGTATAATTAGACGGCCTGTGGGCTAGGTAGACGAAAGTTAGCGGCGCTCGCTTTCTTGGTAGACGCGCTTCGCGCTTAGTAGCTTGATAGGCTACCGCAAGGGATTACTCGATATGCTCGTATGAACGAGCGAAGTGAGCTGAGCCGTGCGGTAGCCTATCAATCTACCAAGGTGCGAAGCACCGTCTACCAGGCCGAAGGCCGTCTACAAGAAAGCGAGCGCAGCAAGCTTTCGTCTAAACAGCGCGCAGCGCTAAGAAAAATGCCGGATCATCCGAATCTCCTCCTCACTAAGGTAGCGGTAAAAACTACGCGGAAGATCCTTTTTCGTCAACCCGGCCAGGTACACCCGGTCGAGCTTCTCGACGGTGTAGCCCAGCTGTTCAAAGGCCCGGCGAACGATCCGATTACGACCGATATGAATCTGGATGGCGACCGTTAGCGGATCGTCCTCTTTTGCGTACCGGACCCAGTCGACGTTAAAGGGACCGTCTTCCAGCTCGTAGCCGACTTCCATCTGCGCCAGGTGCATTTTGCTGAAGGGTTTGTCGAGGGTCGCATGGTAGATCTTGCTGACTTCGTGGCTGGGGTGGGTGAGGCGCTTGGCGGCGTCTCCGTCGTTGGTGATGAGGAGTAAACCGGTGGTGTCGCGGTCAAGGCGGCCAACGGGGAAGAGCCGGTAGTTTTCCAGAGCGGGGTCGGCCAGTAAGTCCATCACGGTTGTCCGGTCATGCTCGTCGGAAGTCGTGGTGATCACGTTCTTCGGCTTGTTGAGCAAGACATAGACGAACTGCTTGTCGGGGCTGACGACCTTACCTTTGAAGGAAACCTCGTCCCCTTCCTTGAATTGGTAAGCTGGGTTGATTTCTACCTCACCGTTCACCTTCACCTTACCTTCTTTGACCATATCACCGCATTGCCGGCGGCTGGCCACACCGGAGTGGGCCAGGTATTTATTTAACCGCATCCCGATTAAGGATTCGGCGGAGCGGTCCCGTCCGGGGGGCTCAGCGGAATTACGGGCCTGGGAGCGTTGGAAGCGGCGGGGAGTTTTCATGGTCAAATAGTCAAAGAGTCAGATAGTGGCGCAAGGTACTGCTTGACTCCTTGACTGCTTGACTTTTTAGGGCGCGGCCGCAGGTGCAAAGAGAGATTAGAAAGGAGCAAAGTGCTTTGCCTGGTTGTATCTCGAGTGGCTAACTTTAGCGTATGAAACCCGCTACACAAACCCCGAACCTCCTTAGCTTCTTACTTCAGGTGTTACTGGATGGGCTGCTGCTGGTGATCCCTTTCGTGAGTATTTTGTACTTACTTGGCGCTGGACATGCATACCGTGCGCCAAACTGGTGGCTGATTGGGCTTTGTGGCGCAGCACTTTTGACCAGTATCGTCCGTGCCCTTGTCGTTCTGTCGAAGTTGCTGCGGGCGCTACGTGACCAAAAGTGGGGACCATCCTTAGGTACAGTCCTAAGGATAGCGCTATTGGCATTGGCGATCTATACGAATGGATTTGCACTGATGATTTTACTGGGAGCAGGAGTTAGCGTGGGGGAGCCGGTGGGCTAGTGCATCAGGAACAGGTGGTAAAGGCCTTCGTGGTCAAAACAAGGCGGTCAAAAGGCGTAAGTTATTTGTAAGGCGTCCCCCAGGGCCTCCAAAAATAATCGCTAACCTTCCCGCAAAGTAGTCCCCAAGGTGAAAAATGCCAAAATCTACCTTGATGGTAAAAACAGGAGGTAAATGACAACCTGACAGCCCAAACGGTGTACCTTTCCCTTCGTACAAGCCGGACGAGTTTATCCGGTGTTCGTTCAAAAACCAACTGATCTAACGATGCTCCGTCTCCTCTCCCTGCTCCTTAGTCCTCTCCCCCGCACCTGCGGCCGCGCCCTGAAAAAGGGAAGGAAAAGGAGTAAAGGCCTTAACACCATTGCACTCCTACCCTTACTCCTTTTCGCCTTTAGCCCTTTACTAGCCCAGCAAACCCTCAACCAACGCACCCTGGAAAGCCTCGACACCTACCAGGAATTCCTCTCCATCCCCAACGACGCGCAGATCAAAGGGCAACTGGAACCCAACCTCGTCTGGCTCGAAAAGGAGTTTGGTAAACGTGGCTTTGTGGGCAAACGCCTAGAAAATGCCGGTATCGACCTGCTCCTGTTTACCTTCCAGGCAGCGGTGCGGGATGCCGAAACCGTCCTGTTCTACGGTCATGTCGACGGCCAGGCGGTAGACGTATCCAAATGGATTCTCTCCCCACCCTTCAAGCCGGTTTACGGCCGCATGACCAGCATGGCCGACGGTACCACTAAGTACGATAGAGTAGCCTCCCTGCCCGCCAACCCGGAAACCACCGATACCCGTCTCTTCGCCCGCGCCAGCTCCGACGCCAAGGCCCCAATCATGCTCTTCCTCGTGGCCTGGGACCAAATGATCGCCGACGGAAAACGCCCCAACTACACCGTCAAATTCATCGTAGATCCGATGGAGGAGGCGAGCAGCCCTGACCTACCCGGCGCCGTGAAAACTCACCGTACCGCCCTAGCAGCCGACCACCTGATCATCCTCGACGGACCAGTGCATACCACCAACCAGCCCACCATCGTAGGTGGTGCCCGGGGCATCGCCACGGCCCGGCTCACGGTCTATGGCCCCAAGCTGTCGCAGCACAGCGGCCACTACGGCAACTACGCTCCCAACCCGGCCCTGCGCCTGGCGCAGCTGCTCGGCAGTATGAAGAACGACGACGGCCGCGTCACCATCCCCGGCTACTACGATGGCATCAAAATTGACGCTGCCACCCGCCGACTGATGGCTGGTGTTCCCGACAACCTCCCCGCCATCCACAAACGCATCGGTTTCCGCCAACCCGATGGGGTAGGGACGAATCTGCAGGAAGCCCTGCAATACCCGAGCCTCAACATCCGCGGAATGCAGAGCGGATGGGTCGGTAGGGCTGCCCGGACCATCATCCCCAGTACCGCCGTCGCCAATATGGACCTCCGGCTGGTCAAAGAATCTGACGGCGATCACCTGCTGGATTTGGTGCGCGGGCACATCGAAGCCCAGGGCTTCTTCATCATCCCCGAAGGCCGCGAACCCACCGACGAGGAACGCGCCAACCATTCTCGCCTCGCCAGCTTCGCCGGCAAAACCAGCTACGGTGCCTTCCGCACCGACCTTAACGGCCCCACCGGAAAATGGCTGCAGAGCGCCCTGCGCAATACCTTCCAACAAGACCCAGTACTGATCAGGACAATGGGCGGCTCCGTACCCATTGCGCCCTTCGTGAATATTCTTGACGTGCCGGCCATTGTGTTGCCGCTGGTCAACCCCGATAACAACCAACATTCACCAAACGAGAACATCTTGCTGAAGAATTATTTCAAAGGGGCGGAGACCTTGTATGGGGTATTGGTGGAGCAGCTGTAGGGTTGACTTATTGATTTTTCATAAACCGCAGTGTAATGTCCGGGACCTGTTCGACAGCTTTTAAACTGTTGTTCTTCTGCCTTCAGGCTGAAGCCTGACGAACAGCAGCCTGAAGGCGGCCGAACGGTCACATAACGGTTTATGAAAAATCAATTAGTCAGCTGCTGTACCATCGTTCTATCGTCAACGGCTGGCTTCAACCAGCAAAACTATACTTGTGCAGTACCTGAAAAATAGCGACCTAAGTTTCCATCCCGCCACCCCCACAGGCTGGCAAGGCAACCCCTTCGAAGGCAAAGAATTCAAGTACGACCGCAACCCGTTTCAGCCGGATTGGGGTGCGTTTATGAAAATGATTTTCTCCCGTAATCCGCAGGCCAAGGAAAAGAAGGCGGATCAATGGACCCCGGAGGTTAGTGCCGACGTGAGCTACCTCGAAGATCGGACCAAAGACTGGGTCGTATGGCTGGGGCATGCCTGTTTTCTCTTTCAGTTCAATGGCGTCCGGTTTCTGGTAGATCCGCAGTTGACGGACATGCCTTTCGTGCCAAGGCGGGTGTTCCCACCCTTCACCTATGAGGAAATCCGGGGCGTCGATTACTTATTGCTGAGCCACGATCATCGTGACCACGTCGATAAAAAGTGCATCCGGGCGATCTGTAAAAACAACCCTATCCAGAAAATCCTGTGCCCGTTGAAACTCAGCGATGTTATTGGCAAATGGGTCGGTAACATTCCTATCGAGGAAGCAGGGTGGCACCAAGCTTTTGATACGGCAGGTACTGGCGTCCGGATTACCTTTTTGCCTAGTCACCACTGGTGCCGGCGGGGCCTGAGGGATTTTAACCGAGTGCTCTGGGGGAGTTTTATGTTGGAGGTTTTGGAAGAGGGCGCGGCCGCAGGTGCAAAAGAAGTTAAAGGAGCAGGCGGCCCAGCCCGTCATACCATCTACTTCGGCGGAGACTCCGCTAAAACCAGCTACTGGAAAGACATTGGTCAAATGTTCCCTAACATTGATATTGCCCTGCTCGGAATTGGCGCTTACAAGCCGGATTTTATGATGCAGGACGTTCATTCCAACCCCGCCGAGGCCTACCAGGGTTTCCTCGACTTGGGCGCAAAAAACTGGTGGCCCATGCACCATGGCACCTATGACCTGAGTAATGAGCCAGCTAGTGAGCCGATCATCTGGGCAACACAATTAATGACGGAAAACGGAATGCCGGAACGGTTGGTACAGCCGGCGGTGGGGGAGGCTTGGTGGGGGATTTGAATTACTGACTTAACGTTATCTCCACGCCCCACAAGCAAATGATCATCGACATCAGGATCGAACAAATGGACCAGAAGCCAAAATACACGAGGAAGTACTTGAAGGATTTCTTCTCGAAGATGCAGACGTAACCCAGTACGGGAAGGGCAAAGAAGAAGGCCGCGCCGAAGCCGTGGGCCAAACCGTGCGTCCAGGTATGGAAGTCCCCTCCGCGTTCGGCCAGTAAAGCACCGGCGGTACCGGTGGTCGCCAGCAGTTCGTCTCCGCCGACCATTCCGTACACCCCCAGTTCATGGATCGAGAACTGAAAGACACCCAGGGCGATGATGACGTTGAGGACAAGGCTAAGGACCAGTTTGAGGGGTTTGACGGGCGAGGCTTTTGCTGCAGGAATCTAGGCAATCGCGTTCCAGTTCATCCCTCCGAAAAGGTTTTTGTGGAACCAGATGAGGGAAAAGAGGAAGGGTGCCAGGGCGGAGCCTACGATGACCAGAAAATTGGGTGTCAGGATCGATGAATTGTGGTAAAGTAGATAGTGGTGGTTGGTGAAGTTAGTGTTTACACGCCTAAGACGTTGTTAGGGGTTGGCTTGGGAACAGGGGAGAGGATGTCTTTTTTCTCTCCCCGGGGTAAACCTTACCTAAACGAAAATTCTACTCATCGATGGATACACCACTAGTGGTGTATCAAGGTTGAAACTGGCATATTAGTGCAATACATGGCAGCACGTCATACCTGCCTGCCGGCGGCCTACTTTTGACGCATCAAAAGGTAGCAAAAATGCTTGGCTGTGCTGGTGGCTTGTCGGCTAACGAAGCCCCAAAAGCCTAAAAGAAAAAAACTCGCGTCGGCGTCTGGTGCGATGCTTCTAAGCTTTCCGGTTGCTAAAAGTCGAAGCCAAAGCTCTACCTCTCGGCGCTCAAACAGTTTTTCTTTTTTAACGGCTTTTGCGCCTTCGTTAACCGGCCACCAGCACCGCCGCAGGCAGCCGCGTAGCGAACCCGTCCTCCGGGAAGTCGAAGCCTAGTATTCCATCCAACGTTACTTGATTTATCGGCAAATAATCCATCTTATGGGGAAGTTGAAAGTATGTGTTTCAGGCCTCGAAATCAAATCGTTAACCATACATAAAATGTTTCTTTGTCCACAAGCTTGGTAGCTTTGTATGAAACGCCAAATATCCCCTGCAACCATCAGCTACGGCCGCAAATGCTGCCCCTGATGGACGTTGAAAAATGCAAGTTGTATGAGCCACCGCCGAGCTGCCACTTTTCCGAAAAGTTGCTGTAGCCGAAAAGCTGAAGCGCGAAGTAGAGGGTTTCGTGGCGAGTTTTTGCATTTTAGTTCATCAGGGGAAGCATTTGTGATCAGCCGGTGCCACAGCCAAAGGGTTTTGCTACTTTTGCCCAAACAAAAGTAGGCCCCCGGCAGGGAGGTATGACGGAATGCTCGGCGTTAGAAAGCCTATATGCAAAGTGCCAGAATCAAACTTGATAGACCGCTAGCGCTTACTTCATCGCCGCCGCCTTCTCCAGCTCCACCATTACCCCCATCACCACCATAACCACCCCGTCCTTGCCATCAGCACTGTGGAAAACAACGTAAAGATCGTGCCTCGAAGCAGGCGATATTTCGGCTGGCAAAACAACTGGTACGGTCAGCAGCGGCGGCATGCCGCCGCCCTGGCCAGGCATATCGTTGGTCGGTTCCAGCAGGGGAGAGGTGCCAAGTAGCGGCCCTTCGGCGTCATCCAATCGCAGCTCGATGGTGCCGCCGACGGCGCCCACCATCGGAACAGGAGCCGTAGCCACAAAGCTGATGGCACTAACACCGGCCATGCTGATGTCCTTTAGCATCGCGTAAGCCCCCGTAGCAGCCGGCAGCAAGAGGTTGTTCCCGCCAAAGGAAAGCTTGTTGACGTCCTTAACCTCGTCAAAGGAGTGCGGGTTAATATTCGCATTGCGCAAAACCACCGTTTTTGCCGCGCCAAGCGCCGGCAGGTCATCCGCCCCCTTATCGGTGTAGGCGGCCCGCATGATGAAGACGCCTTTGCCCGGGTCGCCTTCGGGCAAGGTAGGAAGGTATTCTCCCTTAAGGGGAAGGGCTTCCACATCGTTTGCTAAACTAAGGATGTACCGGATCATGTCCACCGCATCATTAGTGGCCAGCTCGGGGTGGGCGGCCATGGCCGTTTCTCCCCAGACGCCGCTGCCGCCGGCGAGGACTTTACCCGTCAGGTATTCCAGCGCATTTTCATCGTTGGCATATCGTACTGCGATTTCCTGGTAATTAGGGCCAATGGACTTCTCGGCAACCTTGTGGCAGGAGATACAGTCGTTTTCACCGATCAACACTGCTCCTTTACTCATCATGGCACCTGCGTCCGCGCCCCTATGACCTTGCTCGATAAGGACTTTATCGTAGCCCTCCGCCAGGTAATCGATGCTGAAAGCAACACGGTTGGCAGAAATTCCATTACCCAGGGTTCCATCTTCTGTATCCGTTACCTGGACGTTATATGGAATAGGTTGGCCGGGGGTGAAGAAGGAAGCACTCCCACCGGATAAGTCCAACTCAACCACCGGGAGTTCGTTGCCGACAATAATGTTGGTTTCCTGCCAAACGCTACCGCCCTGGCCGTCCGTTGCGGTCAGGTCGAACTTGTATACACCGTTTTCCTCGAGGGTTACCTTAGCCGTAGGCGTGTTGAAGGTTTGATAGTAACCGTCGTCTGTCGTTATCCCCCATGTGTACGCCAGCTCGTCATTGTCGGGGTCTGTCGTTCCTTCAGAACTCATCACCACGGTCAGTGGCGCAGACCCGCCAGTGGTGCTGAGGTTAAGTTTTAAGGAAGGCATCCGGTTACCCGCATTGTATTCGATCCGGATCAGCCGGGCATCGTCGTTTTGGGTAAACCAGCCCGTTCCGTATTCCAGCACGTAGAGGTCGCCGTTGTCCCCAAAGACCATGTCCATCGGGTTACTGAACGTGTAGCTGGGCATAAAGCGTTCCATGGAAGTCAGGTTGCCCTCTTCATCCATGTCGACGGTATAGAGGAAGCCGCGCATCCACTCGTAGGCCAGGAGCTTGCCGTCGTAGTACTTGGGGTAAGGCCGTTCCGCCCCCGCAAAATCTTCGGCGTGGTAGACCGGCCCGGCCATGGCGTTCCGGCCACCGCTGCCCATGATCGGGAACTCCGCAGAGGCACCGTAGGGATACCAGACGAAGGCATTCTGTGCCGGGGGTAATTGCTCCAGCCCGGTGTTGTTGGGCGAGGTGTTCATGGGCGCGGCAACATCCCACTTAGCCAGGGATTGCTCCGTGGCAAAATCGTATTTAGTGTAGGCTTTGTTGTTGCCCACGAAGTGTGGCCAGCCAAAGTTGCCGGCTTTGCGGGCCTGCCCAACCTCATCGTGGCCCGCGGGGCCACGGGTGAAATCCGGCTCGTTTGCATCCGGGCCAACATCACCCCAGTACACGTAGCCCGTCTTTTTGTCAACGGCAATCCGGAAGGGATTACGGTGGCCCATGGTGTAAATCTCGGGGCGGGTCTTTTCTGTGCCTTCCGGGAAGAGGTTGCCGGCCGGAATGGAGTAGCCACCATCGGCTTCCGGATGGATGCGAATAATCTTACCGCGGAGGTCATTGGTATTGGCCGAAGATTTCTGCGCATCCCAGGCGCTGCGGTCCGGGCGTTCGTCGCTCGGGCTGTAGCCGTTGGAACCGTGCGGATTTGTATTGTCTCCGGTGGAGAGGTAGAGGTTGTCGTTGGCATCCCAGGCGATGGAGCCGCCGGTATGGCAACATTGCTCGCGCTGTACGGGAACTTCCAGCATCATTATTTCGGAGTCCAGCAGGAAGTCGTCTCCGCTCATCTCAAATCGAGACAGGCGATTAACGGACTTGTCCACCACAGAGTAGAAGAGGTAAATCCAGTTGTTTTTCGCAAAATTAGGATCCTTGTTCATACCGAGAAGTCCGTCTTCTGCCATCGACTCCTTACCGGTTTTGTCTACGTATTGCAGACTGACGGGCAGCGTGGCGACCGTCTTCATTTCTTCGGTGGCCGTATTGAAGAGCATGACTTCTCCCTTTCGTTGGATGAACAGGATGCGGTCTTCGTCCAGCAGCGTCAGTTCCATCGGTTCGTCCAGCTTGTCGGCGAGGACGATCTTGGAAAAGCGGTTTTCTTCCGGTCGTGCCTTCTCGTAATCCAGTGGCTGGGGAGAATCACCGCCGATGGCGTAGTCGATGCCCGCAGAGAGGTGGTTGAGGAAAAGTGGCTCCACGTAGGTTTCGTCGGTGTGGCCCATGGCGGTGTAGAAGGAGCGGCCACCGTCAAACTCCTGGTACCAGCTCATGGGATGGAAATCGGGGTTGCTGCCGCCGACGTAGCTTTCATTGTCGATCTCCAGGACGGTGTGAATGTTCTTCGAGATGTTCCGGAAAGCGTAAAATTCATCCGTACGCTTAAAGGTGTCGGGCATCCCCTGCGTGGCCCAGTGGTCTTTTTCCAGCACGTGGAAAGTTCCTTCTTGCACGTTACCCGGGGTGCTGGGGTGGTCCAGGAAGTAGGCACCGGCCAGCTGCCCGTACCAGGGCCATTCGTATTCTGTGTCGGTGGCAGCGTGAATACCGACGTAGCCGCCGCCCGCCTGGATGTAACGCTCGAAGGCGATCTGTTGCTTGGGGTTCAATACATCCCCCGTGGTGTTGAGGAACACGACTGCCCGGCAGTTGCGCAGGGAGGCGTCGGTAAATACTTTCGCGTCCTCCGTGAAGGTTACTTCCAGCCCTTTTTCGGCGGCCATTTTGGTCAGTGCGGCGATGCCCGCTCCAATGGATTCGTGCCGGAAGCCTTCCGTCTTGCTGAAGACCAGCAACTGGTCGGGCCCGATAGCGGGGGTGCAGGAGCTTAACCAGAATAGCGAAACGGTGAACAGACAGGTAAGTAGAGAAAGGATGGTGACTTTCATAATTGGTGTGTAGCAGGTGATCGATAAACGCTTGTTAGGCAAAGCTAAGGGAAAAAACATACTATTGTATAAAAAAAACACAATAGGTAATGTTTGTGTACCTTTCAGATTGTTAGGGCCTTGTGCTAATATGGCGCTATAACCTGGAGGTCGGACGCTCCGAGCGTCCGCACTTGGTCTTGTAACTCTTAATTAGTGTTAATTGCCTCCGGCTCCAATCCACACCATGTCAGACAACCCAAGCATCCGGTTCTCCAGTAAAGCGGATTACCTTCCGCAGTTATCGATCGATTGTGTCATCTTCGGCTATCGTGATCGAAATTTACACGTGCTAATCCCTAAGCTTAATCTTCCCAGCGCATTTTTTACCCTTCCCGGTGGGTTCATCCTTCAGGACGAGGGGATTGACGCGGCGGCTCGCCGGATCCTGGAGGGACGTACGGGAATCAGTGAAATTTACCTGGAACAATTTCGGACATTCGGCGATCCTGATCGCTCCGGCGGAACGTTCATGGAAGAGGTTGTTCGGGAGCACGTAAAGCAAACTGGCCAGGATTTTTTGGAAATGGAATGGCTGACCCGCCGCTTCGTTTCCATTGGGTACTATGCCTTGGTGGACCTGCAGAAGGTTACGCCGGTCAGGGGGGACATCGATGTTTCCGTCGACTGGTATCCGATCAAAGAACTGCCTACGATGATCCTGGACCACGGGGAAATCGTAGCGGAAGCCCTGCAGGCGCTCCGACAGAACCTGGACCAAAAGTTGATCGGATTCAATCTCCTGGCGGAGAAGTTCACGATGCGTGAACTACGGGAGCTCTACGAGGCGGTGTATGACCGACCGTTCACACGCAGTAATTTCCAAAAGAAAATGCTTGACCTGAACGTGCTGGAACGGTTGGAGAAGAAGTTTACGGGGGCTTCTAATAAGGCGCCGTTTTTGTATTGGTTTAATCGGTGATGTTGGTAAGCACTTAAATCAATTTTTGGGACAGCCGCTCTTTCTTGAGGCGGGCGAGGTCTTTTAGTCAATGAGGCAGATAGTCGAGCAATCCTGTCCATTCTCTCTGACTAATATGGCGCGGTCGCAGGTGCACGGAGACGTTGAAGTGCAAAGTTTTGGTATACGCACCCTGATCGTCAAAGAGGTCGTAATCAGCGGATAAACCTCATCCAGTAGAGAAAGGCATTGAAGTCCGAAGGGAAGGATAAACGGATAAACGGCCGGTTTAAGCCTGCTCTTCAACTCCCCCTGTGCCCCCGCGCCCCCGCCCCAAAAAACAAAATCCCCACCTTTTCCCTATCATTGGAGCATGCATCCATCCCTTTGCCTCCTCCCCCTACTACTATCCTGCACCCTACTAACCTGCACCACCCCCGATCCCCCAGAAGCAACGGAAGCCAAATCCATAACCGCAAAAGACCAGCAGGCACCCAAGTACTCCCTAGGCCAATGGTCCTTCAACCGCGAACATTTCGCCGGGAAAATGACCACCTTCGACTTCATCGTTGCGGCCGACGAACTGGGCTTCGATGGCATAGAATACGTCAGCCAGTTCTTTCCCGACAAGGCAGAAGACACCGCTTTTCTGGACAGCCTGAAGGCGGCAACCGCTGCGGTGGGCATAGATAATGTAATGATCCTCGTCGACCGGGCCGGTAACCTTGGCGCCTCCGACCCCGCAGAACGAAAAGCCTCCGTCGCGGAGCATATGAAATGGGTGAAAGCCGCCAAGCGAATCGGCTGTCCGGCCATCCGGGTCAACGCCCACGGCGATGGTTCGCCGGAAGAAATCAAAACCGCCTGCTTGGAATCCATCGGCGCACTGGCGCGGGAAGCACAGCAGCACGGCATCCGGATCATCATCGAAAATCACGGCGGCATCTCCAACAACGGGGCGTGGCTGGCGGATCTGCTAGCGCAATTGGAAACTTACGAAGTCGGTGGTTTAGCCGACTTCGACAACTGGTGCGTCACCCGCGAAAACGGTGAAATCTGGGGTGCCCCCTGCACCGAACGCTACGACCGCTACCAGGGCTTTCTGGAGCTGATGCCCTACGCCCAGGGCATCAGCGCGAAGGCCTTCAACTTCGATGCAGACGGGAACGAACCCGATATGGACTTCGCCGTCTTTTTCGACATTCTGCACGCCACGGACTATAATGGCTGGGTGGGCATCGAGTACGAGGGCGATAAACTACCTTCCCCGGAGGGCATAAGCAAAACGCTGGCCCTGGCAAAAAAGAACTGGGAACGCCAGCCGATCATTAACGCCGCTGCCCGGGCACGGCTGGATAGTACGCTGAAAGCCTTCGCCGCCCCCGGTGGGGTGGCCGGAATTTCCGCCATGATCTACGAAAAGGGCGAAGAGGTCTACTTTAATGCAGCGGGCTTCGCTGACGTCGAAGGCCAAGTGCCGATGGACCGCAATACCATCGTCCAGATATATTCCATGACCAAGCCGCTGACCGGAACGGCGCTGATGCAGTTGTACGAAAAAGGGATGTTCAAGCTGGACGATCCTGTCGCCGACTATATCCCGGAGTTGGCTGATGTGCGCGTTTTTGTGGGCGCGGACGCAGGTGCAAAGAATGGTGTAAAGACCGAAGTTCCCCGCAGACCGATGACCATCCGCGACCTTACTCGCCATACCGCCGGCTTCTACAACGGCGGGGATACCCCCGCCCTGAAGACCTTGTGGGAGGCCGCTGGCGTGAGGAGCCGCGATCATACGCTAACGGAGTTGGCGAAAAAAATAGCCTCCGTCCCCTTACTTTTTCACCCCGGTGAGCAGTGGGAGTACGGGCCTTCAGTAGATATGCAGGCCCTGCTCGTAGAACGGATCTCCGGCCAGCCCTTCGACGAATACCTCCGCGAAAACGTGCTGGACCCGCTGGGCATGACCCAAACCCGCTACCTCGTTCCGGAAGCCGACCGCGCCCGCCTATCCTCCGCCTACCGCCGGGCAGACGACGGAACACTGGCCCAGCTACCCAAGGCAGAAGCCCACGCCTTCAACATCAACGAGCAGACTTTAACCCCCGGCGGCTGGGGCCTCACCTCCACCCTCGACGATTACATGACCTTCACCCGCATGCTCGTGAACGACGGTACGCTGGATGGCAAGACCATCCTTCAACCGGAAACCATTCGCCTCATGACCACCAACCACCTGGCGGACTCCGTAACCGAACGCCTCTGGCTACCGAGTAAGGGCCAGGTAGGCTTTGGCATTGACTTTGCCGTCCGGATGCGCCCGCCGGCTTCGGCGGAGGAGAATAACGGCAGGGTAGGGGAGTTCTTCTGGGACGGCGCGGCCAGTACCCTCTTTTGGGTGGACCCAGCCAACGAGCTTACGGCGGTACTGTTTGTGCAGTTGTTTCCTTATGATCAGATTGGCTTGCATAAGGGGTTTCGGGAGGCGGTTTATGGGAAGTAAACCAAGGCGGAGGACCTCCAGATCCGACTGTCTTTATCGGAGCCTCAAACTAAGGTAGAGGACCTCCAGGTCCGACTATATTAATCGGAGCTGGAGCTCCTCAACCTTTCAAGAGCAACTCATACTCAGGGTTTAACCAAGTATGCGGCCAATCTTCCCAATTTTCTACCAATCCGGCCTTTACCGGGTTGTTCAATACGTACCACATCACCCGCATAAATTTACCCCGGCGAACGGTACGATCGAAGTAGCCCTCATCCCAGAAGGGCGCTCCGGTGCTTCCAAGCACCCGGTTACACATACGCGCGGTGAAGCCCTTATGGCTTTTCATCAGTACGCCTACATCTACCGTCTCCATTCCTTCCTGGGTGCCTAGGACCGCATGAACATGATTGCTCATCACGCACACAACGTAAACGAAGACGGCCTTTTTGTCGTGAAGCACGCGTAGACTTTCCAGTACGATGGTGGCCAGTTCCGACTGTGATAAGTGGTAAGGGCCGTTGCTTTTGGTGTGCAGGTAATCGTCCAGCTCCAACTCGTGCT
Organism: Neolewinella sp.; assembly: GCA_047626445.1. Lineage (GTDB taxonomy): Bacteria > Bacteroidota > Bacteroidia > Chitinophagales > Saprospiraceae > Neolewinella. The sequence continues at coordinate 251 of JBLHRW010000035.1, read as the reverse complement.
GTGCGTTGATTCCGAAGTGGCGGCGTTGTAGGTATTGGCCAGCTAGCCCGGTTGCCATCTGTTTAGCTTCCAGCCTCGTTTGCTCCAACTGGGCGTCCCGACGGCCCCGCGCCGCCTTTAGGACGGGCATCGGAATGCTTCCATGTAGCCGGTACGAAAAATGGACGGGCTCCCGCCCAATGTCGAAGTGGGGGATTTTGCTGCCTTTCATAATCAAAGGTTGAGGAGCTCCAGCTCCGATTTAGGATGAA
>JBLHRW010000034.1:0-21342 GCA_047626445.1 Neolewinella sp. | reverse complement strand
GGGTACGTAAATGCATCGTTTTAACTACTGGCTTGGCGTATTCTGAGGGCTAGAAAGCGGTGAGTGGAAAACTTATCAGACTGAACACCCTACCTTTAAAGTACCCCCCGGGTCCAGTGTCACTGACCTCTTTCATGAATACCAACCAACCAACCACCCATCCACCATGACCATCAAGCCATTCAAACTAGAACGCTACTACACCAAGTACGAATTCTCCTCCGACTACTCCATTTGTAATTCGGACTGTGAAGCAATGACCATCGCCAACCTGTTGGCGATGGAAGACGGTGCTGCGAACAAGTTTCAAAACCTATGGCTCGGGTACACCGAAACCAAAGGGCACCCTGAACTAAGACGTGACATTGCCAATACCTATACCGACATCAAGGCAGAAGACTTATTGGTCTGCACCGGCGCACAGGAGCCAATTTTTCTGTTCGCACTAGCTAACTTCATTGCTGGAGATGAAGTAATCGTCCAAACGCCCTGTTATCAGTCTTTACAATCTGTGCCCGAGGACATGGGCTGCAAGGTGCTGAGCTGGATGGTGAAGTATGAGGGCAGTCGACCAACCTTTGACCTGGAGGAGTTGGAACAAATGGTGACAAATAAGACCAAAGCCATTTTACTGAATACCCCGCATAACCCTACAGGTTTCCACTTTTCAAAAGGGGAACAATTGGCCATTGTCGAGATCGCCCGTAAGCACAACATCATCGTTTTTTGCGACGAGGTATATCGGGAGTTGGAGCACAGTCCTGAATACGCCATTCCTGCCATTGCGGATGTTTACGAAAACGGCGTCTCCGTGGGAGTAATGTCCAAAGCGTACGGTTTGCCCGGATTGAGAATCGGATGGTTGGCGACCAGGAATAAAACGGTGCTGGAAAACGTCGCCACCCTGAAGGAATACACCACCATCTGTAATTCAGCACCAAGCGAATTTTTGGCGGGGGTGGCCCTCAGAAACAGAAAGCAGATACTAGCCCGAAACCTTCAGGTTATCCATAATAACCTACCGTATTTCGAGCGCTTTTTCGAGAAATACGCCGACCTGTTTTCCTGGCATAAGCCGACTGCCGGACCAATCACCTTCGTGAAAATGAACTTCGATACCGACGATATGGCATTTGCAGAACGTGCGTTAAAGCAAAGGCGAATTCTGTTGCTGCCCGGCGGGATATATGATTACGGCGGGTTTTTTAGGGTAGGCTTTGGTCGGATAGATCTACCTGAGGCACTCGAGAAATTCGAGGGGTTTGTCATTGATTCGTTGGTGAAGGTGTGAGAATGATAGCCTGCAGCCGTTAGGTTCAATATTAGCAGAGGTAAACATTGCCCGTCAGGAAAACTTCCTTTGCACCTGCGGCCGCGCCCTTATTAGTTTAGTAGTCGGTAGTTAATAGTAGTGCTGCCGCTACGAGCAAAGCGAGCATCTCCTTGCGGCAGCACTCCTTGACTGCTTGACTAATAAGGGTGCGGCCGGAAGGTTTAGAATCGGTCTCTTATTCCACTGCTTTTGAAACGGGTAGGATCGATGACCACAGTATGGACCAATATTTATTCAAATTCGGTTGTGCGATTGTGGATGGGGGATTTAAGAGGCTTAGTGGAGGGGAGTAGGTGGAGAAAATCCCCGTCCGAAACGCTTACAGACAAATTGTTCGGGAGAGGATACCCTCCATCAAATACTTACTTTTATATTTGACCTATCGCCGATAAGAATACCTCTGATCTGAATCACAAATCGGCGTGGTCAACAGTTAAAATGGTTTTTAGGAAATCAGGAAAGAAGGTCGACTTTCTCATTGTGGGGACTCAGGAAGGAGGAACTTCCGCCGTGGATAATTATTTGCGACAGCACACTCACATCGAAATGGCGGCGCGAAAGGAACTCCACTTCTTCGACGATGAAAAGGCCTTTTCGAAACCGAAGGTGAATTATGCGCAGTACGAGCGGAATTTTTTACGATCATCATCGCACTTGAAACGGGGCGAGGCGACGCCAATCTATATGTATTGGACACCAGCCTGCCGTAGAATATGGACGTATAATCCTGCAATAAAACTGATCTTTATCCTGAGGAACCCCGCCGAGCGTGCTTTCTCGCACTGGAACATGGAATATGATCGGAAAGCTGAGCGGGAAACCTTCTCCTTCTGTATCAGAAATGAAGAGCAAAGGGTAAAGGCGGCACGGCCTCTTCAGCATCGTGTTTTTTCCTACGCCGATCGGGGGTATTACACCGAGCAGATTCGAAGATTCCGGCGATTTTTTCGTGAGGAACAAATGTTATTCATTAAATATGAAGCATTTAAGGCAAATCAGCAGGACACACTCCTGAAGATCTTCAGGTTTCTGGAGGTAGATTCGGAGAATTTTGATTTTACCCACGAAATAATTCACGCTAGGAAACAGCATGCCCAGTTGTCCATGCTGAACCGACAATACCTGATCAATAAGTTCGAATATGATATTCGGGAGGTCGAAAAATTGTTGAAGTGGGACTGCAAGGATTGGTTGACTTGAAGTAGGGTTTATAATGAAAATTGAGATGAACGGTACGCTTCAATACTTACGCAACAATCTACCCCAATCCGGCAGGCAGCTCTTCCTCCTAGACGGCAGTGGTGCCCTGCTCTCCGCCTTCTTCCTTGGCCTAGTGCTGCGGCAGTTCGAGCCCGTTTTTGGTATGCCGCAGGATACGCTCACTACGCTGGCGCTAATGGCCTGCGCCTTCGCTGGCTACTCGTGGTTCTGCTACTTTCTGGTAAAGGATAAGTGGCCAACCTTCCTCCGGGTGATCATGGTCGTCAACATCCTATATGGTTGCCTTTCGCTCTTGCTGGTGTACCGGCATTTTGCCGAACTGACGAAGCTTGGCCTTGCTTATTTCGTCCTTGAATTGATCGTCCTGGCGGGAGTCGTGTGCGTGGAGTACTATGCTATCCGAAATACGGTGGTGAAATAGCCTGGTGGTCTGGTAGTTTCGTAAGGCGGACTACCAAACCACCAGACCACCAGGCTATCCCCCCTCTTCTCCAAACTGCTTTCCGTAAGTTTGAGGCTTAGATGGGGATTAAATAAAACGTGATTCTTTGACCTGCGGCTTTTGTTCTCACCGTTCTTGAAAAATTCTTTGCATAGCCATAGCTACGGAAAGAATTTTTAAGTGCGGTGAGAACAAAATAAGGCGGTCAAAAATCGTGGTTTATTTATTTCCCATCCTTAAAGGAACATCAATTTAATAACTGTCCCGATTAGCTTCGCTGCTACTTCGTGGTGAAGCGTAGTCATCGTGGTGAAGGGCAGTGCCGCGGAGGCAAGCTGCAAATCGGACAGTTATTGAATTGGCGTTCCTAAAAACTACTTCCATTAAAAATAGCCTCTCATGCGCACACTAGTTCTCTCATTTTTATGCTGTCTTTGCTTTTCCAATGGCTTACTTGGCCAATCTTCGCTAGCAGAAATTTTGCACAGCGGAGATAAATTCGGTGAGATTATAGCACAAGGCGAAACCTACTTCGCCGATAAGCACCCCGGCCTTTCTGCAAAAGACCTTTCCTCCGGGGAATACCGCGATGGCGACTACGTCAAATTCAAACGGTGGCAATCCTTCTGGGGTGAGCAACTCAATCCTAACGGGACGTTGGGAGACATCTCCGCCTACGGTCGTAAGCAACAGCAACGACCGGCAGTGGATAAGCTGGCCAATCCCTACAGCGGCGTCCCCTGGACCAACATCAACTACACCGGCTACATCACCGATCAAATCGGCCTGGGGCGTACCACCTCCCTGGGCTTTCATCCTACCGACGTCAATACCTTCTACGTAGGAGCCGCCATCGGCGGCATTTGGAAAACAACGGACGGCGGGCAAAACTACATTCCCCTCGGAGACCAGCTACCCTTCATGGCGGTCTCAGGGATCATTGTCGACCGGATCAACCCGAACATCATTTACATTGCCGTCAGCGACCACGTTTGGTACGGCCCGCAGGGCATCGGCGTCTACAAAAGTACCAACGGCGGTAACACCTGGGCCCCAACCAGCCTCAGCTTTACCTTCGGCCAAAACGTGCGCATCTACTGGCTGGAAGCCGATCCGGCCAACCCAGGGACCATCTACGCCGCCACCGCAAATGGCCTGTACCGGACGACGGATGGGTTTGACACGAACACGAGGGTACTCAACGATAATTGCTTCGACGTTAAACTGCAGCCGGGAAACCCGTCGACGGTCTACGTCGGTACCAGCAACGGCCGGTGGCTGCGCAGTACCAACTCCGGGCTAAATTTTACCGAGCTACGCGACCTGGGCAACAGCCAGGTATTATTGGGCGTAACACCACTCGACGACCAGAAAGTGTATGCCCGCCACGGAGATCAATTGCATAAATCAGCCGACCGTGGACAGACGGTTTTTGCCACGGTAACGACGGAAGAAAACAATGAAGTATTCGCTTTCGCTCCCTCAGATGACGAGATCATCCTAACCGGTAACTTCGAAGCTTACCGTTCCGATAATGACGGAGCTTCTTTCTCTCCCACCACGCAGTGGCGGGGCAGTAACGGCTTACCACAGATCCACGTCGACCAACGGAATATGTTCGTTAACCCCTTGGAAAACGATGCCGTCTATTACTGCAACGACGGTGGCGTCTACCGTTACGTTATCTCCACCAATACCTTCGTCAACCTTTCCGACGGACTGGCCATTACCCAGTACTACGACATCGCCGTCGCGCAGACCGACGCTAATGTTATTGGCGGTGGCTCGCAGGATAATGGAAACGTTTTTCGGGATACCAACGGCAACTGGCGGCAATATGCCGCCACCGGAGACGGGATGAACCAGGAGATTGATCCTACCGATGCCTCCTACCGCTACTGGTCTTACCAGAACGGTGGCATGCGCCGCTACCGCAACGGGGGAAATACGAACATTAAACCATCACAGGTCACGGACAATGGTGCTTGGGAGACCCCTTACAAAATTGACCCGTCCAACCCACTACGGCTGGTTGCCGGCTATGATAAAGTCTATGAATCCTTCAACCGGGGCAATTCCTGGACGGCGATCAGTGGAGACCTTGCTGGCGGCTCTAATATGAATGAACTGGCGATCGCGCCAGCCAACGGCGAGCGGATCTACGTCACCCAGGGCGGAAACCTGTACGTGAAGAACACCACCAACGACACCTGGACAACCCGATCGCTGCCCAACGGAGGGGTCTCAGACATCGAGGTAGACCCGCTGGACATCGACAAGGTTTACGTCAGCGTTCCCGGCTTCAGCGGAGGCAGTAAAGTGTACGTTTCGGAAGATGCCGGTGCGAGTTGGGTGAACCTGAGCGGTTCCTTGCCGAACGTCTCGGTAGGTGCCCTCGAACTGTACCATGAGGTGCCGGGCGGCGTCTTCGTCGGCACCGATGCCGGCGTCTTTTACCGCGATGACCAGCTGACGGACTGGCTGGAATACGGTGCGCTGCCCCACACCCGGGTGGAGGACATCGAACTCCAGTACGCCGCCGGGCTCATCCGGGTGGGCACCCACGGTAGGGGAGTGCTGGAAGCTGCGCTGACCATCGAGGTATGTACGGCGGCCTCCCCCGACGGAGACGGCGATGGCACCTGCGATCAATTTGACTTCTGCCCCGAACTCGATGACAACCTCATCGGTACGGCCTGTGACGACGGCGACGCTTTCTCCAGCGGAGAGACTTACGATGCCGATTGTGGTTGCTCCGGCGGGCAGGCGAACCTTACCTATTGCGGAGCGGAAGGCAGCGCAGGGACCGGGTCCGATTACATCAGCTACGTCGGGTTGGCAGGGGTGGAAAATAGTTCTGGACAGACGAATTACAGCGATTTCCGCAACGTGGTTATGATCCTTGATTACGACACAGAATATATCCTGACGGCCAGGTTCAATTTTGCCTTCGACATTGACCGCTTCCACGCCTGGGCCGATTGGAACAGGGACGGAGTATTCGGAGCCAATGAAAAGATAACCTTGTCCGAACCGGATGACAATAGCACAAGTACGGGCACGGTGCAGGTGCCGGCAGGTACTGCCGAAGGCGCAACCACGCTACGGATTCGTGGGGTGTATTCTACCAATCATGACAATCCTTGTGGCTCGGCCTTCGGCGAAGTGGAGGACTATACCGTCAACGTGAAATGTGGCACCAGTTGCTCTTTGCCGGTCAGCTGGGGAGGTTTTAGCGCTGTTTCTCTGGGCAAAAACGCCGCGCTGCTGAACTGGGCGACGGAGGTTGAGGAAGACCTGGCCCGCTTTGTGGTGGAACGCTCCGAGGATGGCCGTTCCTTCGCTGCGATTGGGGAACTGAATGCCGCCAATGAAGCGACTACTTACACGTTTATTGATGACGATGCGCCGACGTCTTTAGCCTATTACCGCATTCTGGCCCGTGATTTTGACGGCGGGGAGGACCATTCCGTCGTACGGCGGGTCACCTGGCAATTGGACGACGAACGAGCAGTGAAGTTGTACCCGAACCCAGTGGGCGGTTTGGCGCTGACGATTGGATGGGTTAGCCCGGAGGCCGAGAAGGTCAACTGGCACCTGTACAACACTTACGGTCAGGAAGTAAGGAAGGGCAATGTGGGCGCGGCCGCAGGTGCAAACCAGGTTGAATTAGCCATGGATGACCTGCCAGCCGGGGTCTACCTCCTCCGGCTTCGGACCCGCGATTGGGACTGGACGGGGAGTGTGGTGCGGCGTTAATGATGATTTGACAACGTGTTAAAGGTAGCCTCTAGAAGTAGAGTGTTCAACCTGATAGCAATTCCGCATTACGGTTTTTAGCACTCAAAATGTGTCTGGTGAAAAGCGTAAACGCTACATCCAGGTGGCCTCCCGTCATACATCTCTGCCGGGGGCATTCTGTTGAAGGCCAAAAGAATCAAAAGCCTTTGGCTGTGTCCCCGGCTGATCACAAATGGCACCCCCCCCCCACACAAACATCAAAACATTAGCCGCCAACCTCCTCGCCAACGCCGCCAACCCGGCGGAGGCCGAACGCATCATCAACGAAATCCACACCCACTTTAAGGAGATTACGGAGATCACGGGGTATGACCAGAAGCTGGAACATCTCGCTGCCGTTCCGGCAGCCAAAGGCAAAGCCCTGGGCCTCAACCACGCCGCCCAGTGCCTGCTGGATTATAAGCGAACGACTAAATTCCTAAGGGGTGTCATCGCCGCCATCCGGGAAAAACAAGCCGCGCATCCGGGAGATACGATCCGGGTGTTTTACGCCGGTTGCGGCCCTTATGCGCCCTTCGTAACGCTGGTGGCGCCCTTCTTTACGCCGGAGGAGGTTCAGTTCTCCCTATTAGAAATCAACGAGCATTCCTTCGAAAGTGCCATCAAGCTGATCGATGATTTGGACTATGCCGATTACGTCGCCGAAGGCTATCTGGCCGATGCCGTCACCTTCGAGGTGCCGGATGCCGCTGGCTATCATCTTCTCATCAGCGAAACACTGGACGTACTGTTGTACCGCGAGTGCTACGTCCCCATCCTGATGAACCTGCTGCCACAATTCAACCGGGAGCTCACCCTTATCCCGCAGAACGTCCAGATCACCGCCAAACTGCAGGCACCTACCGGTTCCGAATTGCCAGAAGAAGCCCTGGGTGCCGTCCTTGACGTCCGAAAATCCGTCGCTGCCCGCAACGGCGACCAATCCATTCCGACAAAGCTGCCCGAAGTAAAGGTTGACTTTAGCGCGCTGACCATGACCGACTATCATAGTATGCTGCTGGAAACCAGGGTCCACGTCTACCAGGATATCTGGCTGGAGACCAACGAGTCCTCCCTAACCCTTTCGCAGCAATTGATCCTGGAGCAACCGTTCAACTATCAGGCGATGGTATTCACCTACCTGCTGGAGCCGGGGGTGGAATTAACCTTCCGCTTGGAGTGAGGTTTACTTAATTTTACGGCTCGCGTAGCGACCACACTATACCCTGGACGAAGTCTAGGGTGTAAACTCCCCTACCCATGAACATCGCCTTCCTAGACCAAGCCGCCCACCCCTACCTCCAGACCGCCCTCGAAGAAGCAGGGCATGCCGTTACCGATCTTTGCACCTGCGACCGCGCCCATCTCCTGACCGTCCTGAAGAACTACGACGGACTCATGATCCGCAGCCGGATCAACATCGACCGGGAGCTGCTGGATGCCTGCGGCCCAGACTTCAAATTCGTCGCCCGCTGGGGCGTAGGTACCGACCACATCGACATCGACTACGCCAATCAACGGGGCATTACCGTGTTCAACAGCCCAGAAGGCAGTAAGCACACCGTGGCCGAGCATACGGTGGGGATGATGCTCATGCTGCTCAATTATCTCGGTCGGGCCGATCAGCAAATTCGCGCCGGCGGCTGGGTGCGCCGGGGCAATGTGGGCACCGAACTGGGCAGCCTAACCGTCGGCCTAATCGGCTACGGAAATATGGGCCAGATGACCGCCCGCCGCCTGGTTGGTTTCGGCTGCAAAGTGATCGCCCACGATAAATTTAGAACGGATTACGGCGACGAATATGCCACCGAAGTAAGCCTGGAGCAACTACAGCACCAGGCCGACGTCGTCTCCCTCCACATCTTCCTGGAAGGCAACCACTACTACGTCAACGATGCCTGGATTAAGGCTTTCGCTAAACCTTTTTACCTCATTAATACGGCCCGTGGACAGGCGGTGAACACCACGGACCTGGTCGCAGCCATGGAATCAGGTAAAGTCCTCGGCGCGGCCCTCGACGTACACGAGTACGAAGAGCAAAGCTTCGTTCATCTCGATCCGAAGGACTTACCTGAGCCATTCCAGTACCTGGTCCGGAATGAAAATACGGTCCTTACGCCCCACATCGCCGGTTGGAGTGTCGAAGCAGAAGAAGGGCATGCGCGGACCTTGTTTGCTAAGGTTATGGGAGCGTTTGGCTGATGGACGAAGGTACCTCCGGGACCGAGCGTTCGCGCTTGCCTCCAGCAACGCTAAATCACGCGGCCGGAGGCCGATGTTACACTCGGTCCCGTAGGTCCCTTCGTCCGACCCCACCAGGCTGAAGCCGAGGCCACAAGCTACCGCAGGATCACATCCACCACAACCTCCTGCTTACTGTAGCCCATCAAGTTGACCTTGAACTCACTTTGATAAACCTTGATGGAGCTGATTTTCGTAGTAGATGTTTTCTTGGTTTTACGCAGTTTCGTCCGTTGACCATTAAGTAAATAAACGACCTTCTTACCTGCTCCAAAGTCCTGGGCCTGATAAAGCGAGAAAAGCTCAGCCGGGATTTCAGCTGGGGTTAGGGTGTAATCTGCGCGAGGAATAACCTTGCCCTTTGTACGAATAATAATGACACCATTGGCTGCCCGCTCGCCGTATACCAACATTGCACTTGCGTCTTTGATGACATTTATGGATTCAATGTTCGCGGGGTCGAGTTCGTTCAGGTTCAGTTGCTCCGGGAGGAATGGTTAAGCCGGCCCCTTCCGACGGAGTATTGATCTGTGCGCTTAGGCAACAAGAGATTAGCATACAGAAAGCAAGAGATAATAGTCTCATCTTCAAATAGGTTTTGGTGAATTATTTACAATATACAACCCTGGTGAATATTTCCGAAACTTGATGTGCACAAGCGCTACATTGCATCCTTGTCTGCAACTTGTAACCTGCAACAGGAGCGCAGCGACTCCTGCAACAAGAGCGCAGCGACTCCTGCAACAAGAGCGCAGCGACTCCTGCAACAAGAGCGTAGCGACTCCTGCAACAAGAGCGTAGCGACTCCTGCAACAAGAGCGTAGCGACTCCTGCAACTTGAAACATGGAACTCTTCATCCTAACAATAGACTACGCCGGTACCTTCGTCTTCGCCATCTCCGGCGCACTGGCGGGGATGAAGCGGCAGTTCGACATTTTCGGCGTCTTCATCCTGGCACTGGTCACCGCCATCGGCGGAGGTACGCTGCGCGACTTGCTGATCGGGAGTACGCCCGTCGGTTGGATGCTGAACCCGGTCTACCTGTACATCGTTTTTGGTGCCTATCTATTCGCTTACCTCTTCCAGCCTTACGTCAGGAAGCTGCGCCGTAGTATGTTCCTATTCGATACCATTGGCATCGCCTTATACACAATACTGGGCCTGCAAAAGGCACTTGCTTTCGGGTTGTCGCCCATCATTTGCATCTTACTGGGCGTGGTTTCGGCTACTTTTGGCGGGGTGATTCGGGACGTGCTTTCTGGCGAGGTGCCGCTTATTTTTCGTAAGGAAATCTATGCTTCGGCCTGCCTTGCCGGAGGAGCGTTGTTCCTTATCGCGGACCAGCTGATCGGTGATAGGGTGGCAATGGCGGTGGCCATCATCGCGGTATTTGTTATCCGTTTGCTGGCGGTGAAGTATCATTGGACGTTGGCCTTTGGTAAGAAGGCATCGCCCACCGAATAAGCACTAACGCTTAATCGCAGCGAGAATAGCCATGCTTTCGGCCCTCCCGTAGTTGCTGTTGCTCTTTTTTGCAAGTTCCAGACGGTGCTGTGCACCCGCCCGGGCGTCGTCGCGGTGGCCAAGTTTTACCAGTGTTTGGGCCCGGAATAGGTGCTGCCAGTAGTGAGGTGTTTGGTCCAGTTCGATGGATTTGTCAAACCAGGCCAGGGCCTGTTCGTAGTTCTTGCCGTCGCGGAGCTCATACATCGCGGCATTGGCGTAGTTGTCTGAACTGGGGCCGGCGAGTTTTGGCGACCGCCTTGTTCATAAGGGCTTTCGTTTGCAATTCAAAGGGGATGACCAGCCTGGTATTTTCCCATTCCATGGCCAGCGTGAAATGATCGTTGGAAATTTCCTCGAAAGTATAGCGGAGGGTTTCAATGGGGTGGGGGAGTTCTTCCCGGTCGCGACGGTCATAGATGCGCCTATGGAGTATACCAACCCGACAGCTATAGCCATGGGCAAGGCGTCAAAGCAGCTGCATCAACTTCTTCTTCGACGGCTTCATTATTGAAATCAACGGAGTAGCTGTCTTCCATTGCCTTCAGGTCCTCGTCGGGCGAAGAGATGGAAAACGCAGAGACTTCGGTTTCTGGCGAGCCTTCTTTTTTGGTCGTAACCATGATGGTACCTTCATAGCCTTTTAGTCCCATCAGGACCATCTCCGCGTCGCCTTTGATCACGTCAACGCTTGCAATTTGTTCTAGGCTCATGGTGCCGGTGCAATCGGCTTTGACCCGCTTACCGTTTACGAAGTAGGCGATGTGGTCTTTAGGTCCATCAATTTCGGCCACATGTAGGGGCTGTTCCTTGATTTTATCCGGGCTGCGGGCGGTCAGTTCTTGGTTGGTTACCGCTGGAGCTTGGGTACGCCGCGGCTGTTGTACTGCCCGTTGGGAGGTCCGGCGTTCGGCTGGTTTGGCGAAGGTTTCGGTTTTTTGTAGAGAGGAAGGGCAAGGGGTCATGCGGGCGGCAGCTTTTTCGCTGATCCCTAACAGCAATGGCTTGGGGAAAGTCAGCTTCGGCACTTCCGGAACGAGTTGGGTGAATTCACGATCAAACATCCATTCAGTAGCGGGTTTGATGCGGGCTTGTATGGCTTCGTATTTGCGCTGCGCGCGTTCGTATTGTTCTCTGGCGCGGGGGTTGGAGGACTCGGGGGGCTCAGGGGCTGCGATGTAGGGTAGTTGGTCGACGGTCTTACTTGGCGGGCAAGGAATACTTAAGGGGGGGGCAGGCTCGGTCACCATCCAGCGATAGTTGCCAGAAGGGTTTAGTTTGCTGAGGCGATATTCAGTATGTGCGGAAGTCGATCGGCGCAGCAGTAATAAGGGGAATTGTGCGGTAAGTTTGGTGTTCTCCGCTTCCTGCTCCTCCAAACAATTGGCTGCACCTGCGTCCGCGCCCAAATTGGTATATCCCAGGTGCGCGCCCCCTAGTAGAACGACCAGCAGCATAGAGAACGCAAAGTTCCGGTCTGCCTGGCTGTTCTCGCCAAGGAAAAGACGTTGAATACGCTGTGAAAAAGGGGTTTTGGTGGCACTCATCACAAGCTTATTTTTTGGGGTATGGGAAGAACGGGCCACCGTAACAAGGGCCGAGGCGTAGGTGCGACGGTCTTCGCAGCGATCTGCTACCCAATCGTCACAACGATGCTCACGTTCCTGATCAATCAGGCGGCTGAGGGCATGGACGGCGGGGTGATAAAAGAAAAAAGCTCGAATAAATTGCTGGGGGTAGTTAAGCCAATGATCATAGTTGCGGAGGTGCGCTATTTCGTGTAGAAGTATGGTGTGGGCCATCTCGGGCGTAAGCTCGTTGATGAGGGCAACCGGAAAGACGATGACCGGACTCCAGAAGCCCAGCGTCATTACCTCGCCTACGCGGTCACTCAGATAACAGCGGACGCGGCGGGTGGCGGCATGGCGGTTCAACTCGTCACCAAGGCGCGCGGCCCAGGAGCCGGGTAGGGCTGAAAGACCATCGGTTTTTAGGTAAAAAACCCGTTCCTGGTCCCGAACCAGGTAAAATATTGCCGGGAGGAGCCCCGCCAGATAAACAACCGATAACCACGGCGCGATGCCGGGCAGCTCCCGCTGGAACCATTCCGCCCAGCCGATGTCCGCTCCCTGCGCGGAAGCAAGGAGTTGTAAACCACCAAGCGATTGCCCACCCACAAGCAGGTTCTCGCAAACCGCTGTAGGGTCATAAACGTAATAAAAGGTAAAGCCGAAGGACACCGTTAGGGTCAGCAAAGCACCGTAGGCAATATCGTGCCGGGTGGCCGGGGTGGACAGCAATGGAAAGAGCGCTTTTACGCCAACGTAGAGTACGGCACCGATCCAGAGACTGTGGAGTAAAGCCAGCCCGAAGGCAGTAGCAAAAGGGAGCAGGGTGGTAGTGATTTCCATAATGGGCGAATCCTATAGTAGACTAAGTCACTCCAGGTGACTTTATAAAATATAGCAAGCTGCTAGTTTGATGTGCTTCGATCTTGATCTGGAGTGACTGAGCCAATTACTTCGAAACTGATGAGTAGCCAGAATTTTTACCTCTTGTGCTGATGGAAGCAAAAGGCTTACTTTTTCTGACGGTTGATCCACTGCTGGAGCTCATTGAGTTCCGCCGGAGTGGGTTTCTCATTGCCTAGTGCTCGCAGCGCCAGGTTGATGGTAGAGCCACCAAAGGCGGTATCCGCCAAACGATCAAAAAGCCTTCGTTCAATCTGCTCTCGGCGGGGGGTGGCCATATAGGTGTGCGTTCGCTGGTCGGTATTTCGTTCCACCAGCCCAGCCTTGGTCATTCGTTGTAATTGGGTCAGCACAGTATTATAACTTACCTGCCGGCGGACCCCCAGGCGATCGTGCAAATCCTGCACCGTAGCGGGCTGCTGCTGCCACAAAAGATCGAGAATTTCAAGTTGCGCCTCGGAGGGCATTGGAGCGTTGGCCATGGGGGAAGATTTTGTGTAAAGATAAACTACACTTGTAATACTACGCAAGTAATAGAAGGTTAAAGAATGTTAATATTTGTGTCGCTTCACTCCGTATTGCAGGCCGCTCCACTCGTTTGAAAATAGGGTTCTTGAAAAAAGGCTAAATAAATCCTGAGAAATTTGGCTGAATTGCCTGCGGTATGTTTTTGTGCAATCCGCAACCTTTTTTTCTTTTGACGAAGGATCTAGTCGTTAAACGTGTCCAATGGTAAAATCTTCCGCTGCTGCAGAAAAAATTACTTATTTTATCCCGGGTTACCTGATGTTGTTGGTGCTTGTTCCTGCTTTGGGAACATAATTTTCGACAAGCTTATAGTCTGCGGGTTTTCATCTTCGTAATTTTACTGCATGTTGTCTTTCCACACTTCCCGTTTCTTTATCATTGTTTCAGTGCTGTTGCTATCCGCTTGTGCTGCTGATGAGCCAATCATCCCCGTTGATCAGCCTGGCTCGGACCCAGAAGATGATCCTATAGAAATCACCTTTGGTGGCGAGCTGGATTTGTCGGACCCTTTCAACTACGCCAGCCAGGAAATTCCCGATTACATCGATCGGGACAATACCGACCAAAATGCGATTACGGATTCCCGGGCCACGTTGGGTCGGGTCCTGTTTTACGATCGTCAGCTTTCCACGATACGTACGATCTCCTGTGCAAGCTGCCACCGGCAGGAACTGGCTTTTGGGGACAACTCGATCGGCTCGGTTGGGGTTGCTGGAACTACTGGCCGGCACTCCATGCGGCTGATCAACGCCCGCTTTGGCAGCGAGCCCCGTTTTTTCTGGGATGAACGGGCCAACACCCTGGAAGAACAAGCGACACAACCCATTCAGGATCACATCGAGATGGGCTTCAGTGGAACAGACGGAGAACCCGCTCTCAACGACCTGTTGACCCGGCTCAACGCCCTGGATTATTACGGTGCATTGTTTACCAATGCTTTCGGTTCCGCTCAGGTAACGGAGCCCAGGATGCAGCAAGCCTTGGCGCAATTCATCCGTAGTATCCAGTCTTTCGATTCAAAGTATGATGAAGGTCGGGCCATGGTCCAGAATGGTGGAGAGCGGTTCCCCAATTTTACCGATGAAGAAAACCTGGGGCGAGAGCTCTTTGGTGGCCGACCGCAGGTTGGCGGAGACAATGAACGCATCGGCGGCGGGCTGGGCTGTGGCGCTTGCCATCAGGGGCCTGAATTCTCGATTGACCCGAACTCTGGCAACAACGGTGTTACGGGTACCCTCGGCGGTGGAGCACCAGATTTTTCCGTGACGCGCTCGCCCACTTTGCGCGATTTGTTTCAACCCGACGGTACGCCAAACGGGCCTTTTATGCACAACGGCTCCTTCCGGACCATCGATGATGTACTCAACCACTACAACGCCATTCCTGCCAGTAACCAACAACTCGACCGCCGCCTCTCCTTTGCCGGCCGGCCCCAACACCTGAATATGACGCCAGCAGAACGCTTGGCCATCATCGCGTTCCTAAAAACACTGACTGGATCAGCGGTTTACACTGATGAACGGTGGAGTGATCCGTTTGAAGAATAAAGTCAAGTTGAAGGTTACAGGTTGTAGCCCTGACCGCGTAACTTGCAACCTGCAACCTGCAACCTGCAACCTGCAACCTGCAACCTGCAACCTGCAACCTGCAACCTGCAACCTGCAACCTGCAACCTGTAATTTATGATCGACCGTCTCTACATCGCCGCCACCTCCCAACACGTGGGTAAAACAACTTGTACCCTCGGCCTCATGGCAGCTATCCGTGCCCGCGGTAAGACCGTGAGTTATTGCAAACCAGTTGGCCAGGAGTTCGTCGAGCTGGGAGAACTGCGGGTAGACAAAGATGCGCTCCTCTTTGCCCGGGGGATGGATTTTGAGCTGAAGGCGGAGTTGCACAGCCCTGTCATTATTGGCCGGGGAGTAACGGCAAAATACCTCGATGACCCGACGCAGTTTGACTTCGCCTTGAGCATTACCAAAGCCAGCCGTAAGCTGCAGGCCGAAAACGATTTCGTGATCTATGAGGGCACCGGCCATCCGGGCGTGGGCTCGGTTTGTGATGTGAGCAATGCACAGGTCGCTCAGTTACTTGATGCCCCGGTAGTCATGGTCGTGGAAGGAGGCATTGGTAATACCATCGATAAACTAAATTTGAACCTGGCCATGTTTCGGGAACGAAGGGTGCCGGTCCGCGGGGTTATTGTTAATAAAACCATTCCGAAAAAGCTGGAAAAGGTCCGGCACTACGTTGATATTTACCTGCAAAAATTGGGCATTCCTTTACTGGGGGTATTGCCCTATGAGAAATCACTCTCCAGTCCAATTATGGCCTCTATCCGTCGGGCGCTGAAGGGGAAAACTATTTACCACCGTGATCGACTCGATAACCGGGTAGAGAACATCGCCAGCGGCAGCCTGCTGGCCCAGGCGGAAGTTAAGAACTTGAAGAACCTCCTCATCATCGCCAGTAGTCGTCGGCTGGAAGAGGCATTGACTGTCCTGCAAGACATCCTCCGTGAGCGGGAACTTCCCGGCAGTACAATTGCCGGTATCGTGGTTACCGGAGCAGACAGCGAGAATTCCAATTTGCCGCACCTTGACTTCATCAATGAATTCCAGATCCCCGTCGTCTCCTGCGCTCTGGACACCTACGGCGCTGCCGTCCGGATCAACCAGATGGAAGTCAAGATCAACCTCAAAACACCTTGGAAAATCCGTCGGGCGGTGGAGTTGATCGAGGAACATGTGGACATGGATTTATTGTTGTAGGCTCGCTACGCTCGTGTTGGGGGAACTGGAATTGCAATAAATTACACCCCAACGCGCAGCCCCGAACGGAGCGAAGCGACTCCCGAACGCGAACGCAGTAAGCCCCAAAAAGCCACCCCCACATACGTGAAGATGGCTTTTCAATTAGTTCAGATCCGAAGACCGATCACTTACGCGTCAGCGCTCCGTCCTTCGGGGAAGGGGATGACCAGTTCCTGGCCGGGGAAGATCTTATTAGGGTCTTCTAGGGTGTCGGAGTTGGCGGCGAAGATGGCTTTGTAAGCCATTACGTCACCAAGGTAGTCCTTAGCGATGAGGGAAAGGCTTTGACCTTTTGCTACCGTGTGGCGCGCATAGATCGCCTTGTTAGACACTTTGATGTCTGCTTCGATATCAAAGGTGTTTTCACCACCGACACGCTTGATTTCGTCCCACATCTGGTCTTTTTGGTGTAGGTATTCTACCGTGCCACCTATACGGAGGCGACCGTCGGCTTCTTCCACATAGCCGTCCTGGGCATTGAATTTTTCGCCGATGGTTAGGACGCTGCGATATTTATCTTGTAAACTCATATTCAGGGTAGTTTTTGGTTCGGTAATGTAGCTATATCCAGCTTTCTCTCCGGACGTTAGCGGCGGCAAGGTAGTTTTTGTACCGGATATGACACAATGTTTTGGTATTTAGGGGGTGAGTGAATAAAAATCAATTATTTACACTGTACTAGACGAAGGGCGCTCCGCGCCCGAGTAGTTGTGCCCGCCTCCGGCAGCGCATACTCACGCCGCTGGAGACCGCTGGGCCGCTCGAAATGGAGATGCAGCCTGGAATGCAGGCAGTTGGGCGGCATCGAGTAAGGGCATTAAGGGCGCCGTACGAGCGTAGTCAACTCCCCCTTGCAGTGCTCCTTGACTCATTGACTAATAAGGGCGGGGCCGCAGGTGCAATGGGAAGGGGTAGAAGCAGGGATAGGTGGCGGGGTTTTTCAGCGAGGGGCGCTGCCCCTTCTACTCCAGCTGAATCTCCTCTTCCACTTCCCAATTGGCGCGCAGCGCCTCCAGCTCAAACCGTCGGACCACCTCGGGCTGCCGCCCGAGAAGGAAGTCGCCAGCATCATAACGCTGGTTCCGCTTGGTGTCATAGATCACTTCCGCCCGATAAGTGGCTGGCTTAAGGCCCTGGTAAAGGACCTCGAAGTCTGCCTGTTCATTGATGTAACGTTCGGTACCGGGTACCACTTCGTCCTTCTCTAGCAAACGGAGTACGTAACTCAGGGCCGTATCGAGCTTACTCAGCTTGAGGGTGAGGGTGCCGTATTTTTCAGGAGAATCCGCATTGACTTTACGAATGATGGTGTCCTGGTTTATCCCACCAGCCCAGTCGGTGAGCGCGCCAGGGAATATGGAGACGTTATAGCCAGCATTTTCCTTCCAGCCAGCGCTGAGGCGCAGGATGCCGGGGTAGTCCGGATCGAGCGCATAGCGGTAAGGCAGTGGGGTGCCAAGGGTGTCAGCCGTTTCGGTGAGTACGATCAGCGAGGTGTCTATTATTGCCAACGGATGGTTGAATAGATAGACCATTCCTTCGGTGGGGTTCACACGCCCCGATGGACTTTGCTCCAGGCGCAGAGGAGCCGCTGGAGGGGCAACACCGCCGGCAAAGACCAGGGTGTCGTAGAAGGTCGTGTCCTGGCCAACATAAATGGTGTCCGGAGCAGGCGTGCGATAGAACAGCTTAAGAGTATCCTTATCGTTGCGGCGCAGGTAGTCCTCCCGGCCGGTAATGATGTCGATGTTGGTGGCCTGTTGGCTCACGTGTATTTTTAACTGGCCGAAGTCCGTAGAGTCAACCCCCAACACTTTTGTCGGTACCGGTACCGGCGAAAGCCGGACGGAACCCACTTCGTTCTGACCGTCGATAACGTTGATGACCGTATCGATGAAGCCCACCGTGAGGGGCTTGAAGGTTCCCCCCATGTCAACGAAATAGTTGGTGGCTCCAGGGTTGCGGACCAGGCCGATGGCCCGGTAGCGGCCGGGGCGAATGTTGTAGACCGTAAACTGCCCCTCCTCGTCTGTCTGCGCAAAATAGGTGGGGTTCTCGGTAGTGGCGGCGGTGTCAGCAAGGTTGCCATAAAGGGTAAACGTCCCCTTTTCTACGGGGTCGCCGGTGAAATCCTCCACCAGGGTTCCGGTGACCGAAGCCGAATCAAGGACGGGCCCGGTGGCAAAAACAAAGCGAAGGTTCTCCGTCGGATTGCCCTCGTGCAGGTCTTTGATCGCCGAGCCGATATTGACCACGTAGGTTACGCTGTCGCGTAGCTTAAGTCCCCGGAGCGGGATCACCAGGCTGCGCCGGCGGAGGTAAGGCCGGTTGTCTTCTCCTAGTTCCAGCGGTGGACTAATAATGATCTCATGTTTTTGGTCCTGCTCGACCCATTCGTCAAACGTAAGTACGATCTCTTCCGGTTTGAAGTTCGTCTGGAAGTTAGGCGTGGTTTCTTCCACAAGGAGCACGGGCCCCAGGGTATCTCGCTCACCGCCGGTAGGGGAGGTAGGCGTAGCACAGTTTTGCAGCGTAAACAGCTGGGCAAGAAGAACCAGTAAGAAGCCGATTATGGCAAGGAAGGATCGCGTCATTTCGAGAGTTGATACGTGGGCGGAGCGATGCCGTTGTATGGAGGGGGCAAAGGTAACATTGTCTTAACGGTTTACCGGCGGAGTAGGAAATACCGAGGGGCGTTTGCTCTTTTGTCCCTTTCCTTTGCGCCTGCGGCCCCGCCCTTATTAGTCAAATAATCAGGGAGTCAAGCAGTCAGAGAGCCCTACCGCAAGGAGGAACTCGGTGCGCCAGCCCCATCGCCAATCGAGACTCCAAAATCGAGAATCCTTTTCTACCTTACCACCACCACTGTCCCCTTCCGGCTATCCCGTACCCCATTCCGATAGGTTGCTTCCAGGTACCAGACGAAATTCCCGGGCTTAACGGGTTGCCCGTTCAGGCGGCCGTCCCAGCCGAGGGCGGCGGTATTGGTCGGGAGGTCAAGGGCGGAGAAGACCTGTTCGCCCCAGCGGTCGAAGAGCATGAGTAAGTGGACGGTCTCTACGTCTCCGTCGTCCTGCGGAAAGAAACGGTCGTTGATGCCGTCGCCATTGGGAGAGAATGCATTGGGTAGGAATACCTTTTGGCAATTGACGAAATCGACGTCGATCTGGTCGAAGATCAATCCGCAGGGATCCTCGACGTAGGCGCGGTAGCGACCAGGGCGGGAGATGTAAATGGTATCGAAAGGAATACCATCGCCGATGTCGAGGATCGGTTGGCCAATGTCATTACCCCTTCGAAGTAGCAGCAGGTCACCAAGGCACAGCGAGGTGTCCGGCGGGCCGAGGTCAACCTCCGGGGTTGGCAGGTGATCGATCGTTACTCGGTCGGATGCTTCGCAGATGATGTCTTGCCGGGTTACGGTTACCTCGTAAATACCAATGTCTGACACGGCAACAACCGGCCCACTAAGGCTCGGATCAGACCATTCGTAGATGGCGGTAGGGGTGGTCACATCTAAGGTGAGAAAGTCTTGTGGACAGATGGTCGTATCTGGCCCAAGGTTGACAAAGGCACTGTCTCCTTGTACCGTAATTCGGACGGTATCATAAATCGGGACATCACAATCGTCGAAGATTTTGACGGTGTAGATGGTGGTGGTATCCGGGGAGGCGGTTACGTTTGGTGCCGTGGGGTCACTAATGCCTTCCGTTGGCGTCCATTCATAACGTGCGCCGCCGAAGACGTCGAGTAAAACCTGACTGCCGGGGCACATCGTCACATCTTCCAATTGCCGGAGGAAGGAGTTGAACCGAAAACAGATTTCCTGCCGGTTAAACAGGCCGCCGGTGGCGGCCGCAAAGCCGTAGAATACAAACGGGTCGCCGCCAAAGACGTCGTTGATGATGTCTCCGGTATACTCTAGCCGAAGACGGCAATTAAAGTAGACCTTCAGGGTCTGGTTGGGCGCATCCCAGGTGACCCGAAGGGGGAGGAAACGGCAATTTTCGATGTTCTGGTTGTTCGGGTCGGCCTGGATAGGGCCAGCAAGATTATTAGGACCGGAATGCGTTACCGTGCCGTTGGCCATGATCGCTACATGGTCGAAAGATGGATCAGACCGGTTAGTATTCTGGTAGGTGTCGAATTCAATGGCCACGGCCGGACTCACCCCACCAATGCCCAGCCCTTCCCCCGCTTGGCCGATGCTCGCACTAACGGGCTGCAGGCCGAATACGATACCGTCGGCCCCCGTTCCATCAGCACACCCGAAGAACATGTCCATCACTAAGTCGAAGCTGTTGCGCAGGTCAACTTTTTCTGGGTACCAGATGGAGCCGACGTCAAACATCACCTCGGAGGTAAGCTGGAAGCAGGTATCGTTCGTCTGCACGGCACTTCCGTTTAGGAAGTACTGGGCGGAGAGTGGGCTGGTAATCAGGGAGATAAAAAGGAGTAAGGGATAAAAATGTGACATCCGGTAAAGGTAGTTGGCGGATTTTTGCTCGTTGCTGGAGCGGTCACTTACCTAGCGGAAGCCTCCAGAAGCTTTCGGGTTTATTGCTGGTCGGGCGGGGCTTTCCCCTACGGACTGCACACATCTTTACATTGAGGCCCAACGGCCCGCGATTTTACACATCCGAGGAACTTTTGGCCGACTGCGTCAGGCCAAAAGATGCCTAGGATGAGAAAATCACTCGATACACTAGCCGTTTTCTCATCGGAGGCATCATTTTTAAGCGTGAAGGTGAAGCCGAAACACCCAAAAATGTTCCTCCGATGTGTAAAACTGCGGGTTGTAAAGATGTGTGCAGTCCGTAGGGCTTCCCCCCGCCCAACTGGCGAAAATTTTACCGAAAGCTCCTGGAGGCTTTTCCTTGTAATCATAAGAAAACCAGGGCAGTCTCAAGCTCACTGTAGCATAAGGTCGTTTGTTAGAGCGAGCGGGCAAAGGGTTCCGCCCGATAAAACAAATTCAACTATGTGTTATCGACATGCCGGTTTCCTTC
>JBLHRW010000033.1:0-21534 GCA_047626445.1 Neolewinella sp. | reverse complement strand
AGATCAGAGGCCAATGCAGCTCTCATAGAAGTAGAGGCTTTGAAAGCTGAACTTGCTATCGTCAAAGCTGGTGCTCCAGCTAAGCGTAGCGCTGGTCGGCCAAAGAAGGCAACCACTGCTGCGAAGAGTAAGCCTGGTCGTCCGAAAAAAGCGACTACTGCTACTGCTACTGCTACTGTTGCCGAGCCGGACGCTAAGGCTGGTCCTGGCCGCCCTAAGAAAGCTACTGCCGCCACTACTGCCAAGCCAGCTGGAACGCGCGGTCCTGGTCGTCCGAAAAAAGCGGCTACCGCTACTGTCGCTGCCAAGCCAGCCGCTAAGCGTGGTCGTGGTCGTCCTAAGAAAGTTGCTGCTCCCGCTGCTGCTCCCGCTGCTGCTCCCGCTGCTGCTCCCGCTAAGAAAGCCACTTCAGCTAAGGCTAGTGGTCCTAAGAAGGGGCCTGGTCGTCCACGTACTAAGCCAGCTGCTCCCGTCAGTGCACTTCAGGCCGTTAAGGGTGTAGGTCCGGCTATGGCCACTCAGTTTGAAGCTGCGGGTGTGAAAACCCCAGCAGCAATGTCAAAACTGTCAAACGTAAAAATGGCAGAAATCCTGGCTAAGTGTGGCCCACGTTACCGCACTGCCGATAGTGCTAAAATGCAGAGCTACCGTGATGCAGCTACGGCTGCCAAGTAGCAAAAATTAGATTTACTCAAACAGTAAAAAGGTCATGTTCCCATAAGGGCATGACCTTTTTCAATTCTCGCCGTTTAACTGTTATATAGGTTATTATTACCTGCACTTGTATTCAATAATATCTTTGCAATGATTTCCGTTAGGAAGGTTGCATTGCCAGAATTAGCATTTTACTTTATGTGTGGCAATTGTTCTTTTTGAATTTAAACCCACTAAAAACCAATACTTTATGCGTATTTTAACTCGTCTAGCCCTGCTGATGTCAGCAGTGGCCATCGTTCTTTTTTCTGCAGGCTGTGATTCGGATACTCCCGGAGGCGGTGGTGTTACACTCCCTCCCGTTGTTACCCTGAACAGTGGTACTGATCTGATCAGCTTTAACCAGGAAAGAGCGCTTTTTAACCCTGCCTTTATTGTCAGTATCTCTGGCGAAGACGGAGATGCTGCGCTGCGCGACCTTTCTTTCCTGGAAAATGGATTATCCATCCCCGCAGATCAGCTGGACTTCCGCACCGGACAAACAGCCAATAACCCCATTCTGGCGGCCGGTACTGATGTCGGAGGCTTCACCTATGAAGTCGGCATCACGCCTTCGAACACCGCAGTGGGCCCCGTTACCTTTTCCTTCCGCCTTACGGATGTTGATGGTGAAATAGCTACGACGGAAGTAACCGTTACTTATACTGCCACGCCTCCAATCATCGACCTGTTGGTGGAAGACGGTTTCGTCAGCGGTGATGCTACAGTAACCAACTTCAATACCAACTTCGACGTGAAAGTTCTGCTCGACGATACCGTCGACTCACTCGCTACGCTGACAATTCTGGAAAACGGAACGGCCATGGACGCCGCCCAATTAACGTATACCGGTTTCACGGCTGCGAACCCCCTGCAGCTGATTCCCGCAGAAGCCGTCGGTGTTACCTATACCATCAACATCAATCCAGATGTGACCATGATGGAAACCCGGACTTACACCTTTCAGGTAGCAGATGTGAACGGCATTACTGCCGAACGTAGCGTGGTGGTCTCCTTCGATCCCCCCGCAAGTAACCTGACCTTTGATACCACCGGCGTATTCTTCAACGCCAGTGGCGGCGGAGACGGTGGTCTTGACCTCGATAACGGGATGGCTGTGCCTTTCAACAGCCCAGATGCAGAAATTGAGGATGAAGGCATCGACCTTGACTCTGGCGATGAAAACTGGCGGACCCAGATCAGTGCGACCAACGACGCGGTGTTGAAGGTGGTTGATCTGTCGATGATTGGTGATGGTACTACCTTCGATGATGTCGTAACGATAGCAGTAATAGACCAGGCCTTCGATGAGGGTACTACACCCGACGGAAACGACGCATTCCCCGATGCCGATGGAGATGTCAGTAGGGATGAATTGGTAACCAAGCCGATGCAGGAAGGGGATGTTTACGCCGTCCGCCGTGACGGTCGAACTTACCTGGTCCGCATTGATGAGATCAACTTCGTTGCCGGAAGCAATAACGACAACTACAAGGTTTCTATTAAGTATTAGTCAAGTTGTCGAATTGTCTTGATAATCAGACAAGGTGACAACCCGATAACGTGACAACCAGACCCAAGCGGGGATCTTCACTACGGTGGAGGTCCCCGCTTTGCTTTTGTACCCTTCTTTGCACCGGCGGCCGCGCCCCGTTGAGTCAAACATTTTGACGGGACTACTGAACGACTAACGCGAATCAAGGGCCAAAGCGTCCGATCTGAATTTAGCCCTTGATCCGCGTTACTAGACTATTGAACTATCAGACTACTACTACTACTACTACTACTACTGCCTACTGCAGCACTCCGGAGAGGTCGGGCGTTGGCAAAAATCATTATTTCGTCGGTCTGGCAGCGAATTCCCCCCAAGAATCGTTTAACTTACGGATATTTTCCAGCCTTGCGTGGTTAGATCCACTTATCCTTTCAATTCCTATGGACTTTACCATAAACCTGCATAACAACGAAAAACAGTTTATCGCCGCCCTTGTCAAGGGAGATCGTGGAGCGCAGAAGGTGCTTTATGAGACCTACTACGGGCAGTTGATGTCAATTTGTCAGCGTTATGGAGGAAGTGAGGATGAGGCAATGGATTTGCTACACGAGAGTTTTATCAAGATTTTTAAGAAGATCGGCCGTTATGAGTCCGGAACAGCCCTGCTGGCCTGGATGCGTCGTATCACTGTAAATACCGCCATTGATCATTATCGCCGCAACGTTCGCCGGCGTACCGAGGACCTGGACCAGGCCTACAGTCTAAGCAGCGATGCTCCCGACGTGTTCGCCCAGTTCGGTGCTAGGGAGATTCTGACAGCTGTGAAGAAACTTCCTCCGACCTACCGTACGATTTTCAACCTCTACATCGTGGAGGGGTATAGTCACCGGGAAATCGGGGAACGATTGCAAATTACAGAAAGTACGAGCCGCTCAAACCTGGTTAAAGCCCGGGGTAAACTGCAAAAAGTGTTAACTGCCCCCGGCCGCTAGTAATCCCAATGAACAAATCAATTAAACATACTGACGTACTGCTCCGGCAACGGCTGATGGAAGACCTACCGCAGGCCTCGCCTACCGAGGCCGGGTGGGCTGCGCTGTCGGAGCGGATGGACGCCGACGGTGACCTTAGCCTTCAAGCGGCACTGGCGGGGCTGTCGGTCGCCTCGCCCGCCTTAGGCTGGCAGGCACTAGAGCGTAAACTGGACCCGATTAATCACGCGGACGCCAAGCTCGCCGAAAAACTGAACAGCCTACAACCAACGGCGACCGCCGCCGGATGGGGGGCACTGGAAGCAAGATTTGAACAGGAAAACGAGCGGGCCGTTGACGCCATCGTCGTAGATGGAATGGCTCGTTCAGGTGTAGGTACTACTTCCGGATGGGTAACCTTGGCTGCAAGGCTTGAACTGATCGGCTGGCGTCGTGGTGTCGTTGCCGCCTGGAAGATCACCGAAGCATCCTTATTACTCAGCATGCTCTTGCTTGTTGTTCGCTTCGGACCAACAACCGAAAGACTAACCTGGCCGATCGCTCAGGCAGAAAATGGCTTCCCTCTTCCAATGGCCAGTGCTGAAGCGATCCCTGCCACACTTTCGGAAAAGCTTACTCCTGCAATTAATCGCTCCATACCATTGAGCGCCCAAACACAGGTTCGTATTCCAGCTAATAATAATTGGATTCACACAAATTTACCGCTGGTACTCTTCACCGCGCATGCTATTAGCAGCCCTGGGCAACTTGATACTCAGGAAGAGGTTAAGGGCTTGCAGCAGAACGAAGTGATCCCGGTAACTATTCCTTCTCTCCAGATCGAGCAATTGCAGAAAACTGTTTATTTGCCGAGTCCGGTATTGAGTTTACCTAAAATCGATAATAGTGAACCAGTTCACTACTACGTCAATGCGTTTGTTTCGCCCTTCGATGTAAATCGGGTGGTAACACCAGCTACGTCGATCGGAGAATTTGACATCAGCGGAGATCGTCGATTTACTTACGGCACTAGTGCCGGTCTGCTTATTGACATCAGTCAGGGGAGAAGTGCGCTGCAAATCGGTGCCATTTACTCGCGTCGTTCCTACATCCCAACGGCCCTGAAATGGTACCTGCAGGATGAGTACACAGCGTTTGAACCCATTAAAGGTTACCAGCGCTTCAACTTTGAAAACATTGCTTTCCAGTTCAATTACAAGCGTATCCTGCTGACTACTGAAAACTGGCGCGTAAGTGGCAGGTTTGGTATGTCCTTAAGTATAATCGCGCGCTCTTCATTTGATGGGAAGGATGAGGTGGTCGCCGGGTTTAACGAGTTTGAAGAACGGGTAGGTAATTTGCCCAATGGGCAAAGGAGCGGCGGCGGCCGGCCTACTGATTTCAGCGGTAAACGGAAGCTACAAAACCCGCCTAGCGGTTGGCTGGAAGGAGGATCTGTTCTTGCTAACTCCAGTTTATACCTGGGTGGTGGAATCATTGTGGAACGCCTGATGACCTCACGTTGGAGCCTTTATGCCTCTCCCTCCATTAGTCGGGCAGTTTACCTGAGAAAAGACCAGGGAATCGGCCCATATAATGATAGAATTCATTTGGGTAGCCTGCGTTTAGGCAGCCGTTATCGCTTTGGCGGAAAATAGTAGCGTTCACTATGGAGTTCAGATTCAGCACCCTTTTATGCGTCGTCATGATTGCCCTGACCGCCTGTGGTGGTCAGCCCGAACAAGTGAAAATGGACCGTCGCTTCTTGTCGGGAGCATCGCTGGAGCAGCAGCTGGATGAACTGCGAGGAGCAGTTGCTGGTGAGGTCCTTGACGAATATACTTGGGAAGACGGAGAAGATAAAGTCTTCACTATCCTTACCCGAGAATACGACGCAGCGGATGACTACACCGGTATTTTTTTGCGCCACTACGAGGTAGGGGGGCAAAGTTCTACGTTGCGTTGGACGTATCAAGATTCCATCAGTTGTGGCGGGGCAGGCGCGGCCGCAGGTGCAGGGTTGGTTAAAAATACCTCGCCGGAGCTGCGCCCGGCAGCCGTATTGGGTAAAGACCAGCAGCAATTCATTCTGCGCTATGTGTTGAACTGTTCCCCGCTTAACAGCAATGAACGTCTGGGCCGTACCCTGGTCGTCATCAATACCTTATCGGGTACACCCGAGGTTCGGCTGGAAGCCGAGGCTGGTGTAGACAACGTATTGGCCCGCCTTGATCGTGGGCCAGCGGAATTGTTGCGGGGATTGTGGGAGGAGCGTTTATAGGTCCGCCATTTGGGCCTGCTTTTGCAGCCATCCTATTCAACCATTAGTCGTGAAACCTCTGCGCTGCCCTCTGTGAGAACCCATGCTGCTTTAGCCGTCCAGATGTCGGCTCCTGTTGAATTTTGCAAGACTCTTTCGGTCCTGACTGTGCCAGACACCCTTAAATTAAACCGTAGCTTAGCATCTTATAATCACCGCCCCATCATGCACGAACCCCCCAAAGTCCCCCTAGCCCGAGTCCTGATCAATATGCCCTGGATGATGGCCAATCCGATCAAACGGTTTAGCCGCTATCTGGAGGAGTACGGCCGGGACTTTATCCTCTCGGTGGGCGGTAGCCGCCGGACCCACTTCACGATCAACGCAGAGGTCATTCAGCATGTGTTGCAGAAGAACCATAAGAACTACCATAAGAGTGCCATCCAGACCGACGAACTGGCCCGCTATCTTGGCCGCGGTCTGTTGACGAATAACGGACAGCCCTGGCTAACACAACGCCGATTGATTCAACCCGGGTTTCACCGGCAGCGCCTGGCGGCGCTGGTGTCTGAGATGCAGGCGGTGATCGACGCTGCCTGTGATGGGCTCAATCAAACGGCGGAGGCCAACGGATACATCCAGCTGCAGGAAGTTACCCGTGACATCGTTTTTAGGGTGATTACCCGCGCCATCTTTACCGATGGCTTCGACGAAGCTGAAACGCGAAAACTGAAGAAAACCCTCGATGCCATCCAGCGTTACGCAGTTTATCCGGTTCGGATGCCCTTCCTGTTAAAGCCCCTCCAATGGTTGGGTATCGAAGGCCGTAAGCTGGCCCTTACGCAGGAAGTAAGGAAGGGCATTCAGGAACGGATCGATGCCCGACGGGCAGGTACGCCTAAGGATGACCTGCTGCAGATGCTGCTCGACAGCCGCTACGAAGACGACGGACAACCGATGCCCGACCAACAACTGGTGGACGAGATCATCATCCTCTTCGCCGCCGGCCACGAAACCAGCGCGAACGCGCTGGCCTGGACCATCTGGTTGCTACTCCGTCACCCGGAAGCGCTGGCCAAAGTGCGCGCTGAGATCACCGAGGTGGAAGGGGAGGGGGCCATCAATTTCGATAATGCGCGCCAGCTGACCTACCTCACCCAGGTGATGGAGGAAAGCATGCGCCTGTACCCACCTGCCTGGATCACCGACCGGGTGGCCCTCGGACCGGATAAGGCCGGAGGTTTCGACATTCAACAAGGCACTTCCATCGGTATCTTTTTTTACGGCCTGCATCGTAATCCCGAATACTGGGAAGACCCCGACGCATTCCGCCCCGAACGGATGACCCCTGAGGCTAAAAAAGCCCGCCAACCCTTCTGCTTCCTTCCCTTTGGAGGCGGTCCCCGCCTCTGCATTGGAAACCACTTCGCGATGCTGGAGATGCAGCTGATCCTGGCTCGGTTGCTACAAGACTACGATTTTGAATTGCCCGCCAACGCCGACCAGGTAAAACAGAAGGCTTACATTACTTTGCATATGGATCGGCCGGTTAGCCTGCGGCTTTCTAGACGGCCTGTGGCCTCGGTAGTGGGTAAGTAGGTACAGGGTAGGCTGCCGCAAGTTTCTGCTCGCTGCGCTCGTTTTATCATTGGCGTCGCTGACTTCAATTCGTACGAACGACGTGAGCACTCCCCTGCGGTAGCCTATCTGCTACCCACTACCGAGCGCGAAGCGCGTCTACCGAGAAAAGGAGCAAAGCGACTTTTTGACTCTGCGAACGTCTATATTTGCGAAATGCAAATATCCCCCAAGCTCTCCCTGATCCTAGCCTCAAAGTCCCCCCGTCGATCCTACCTGCTGGAGCAGGCCGGTATACCCTTTACCGTTCGTACCGCTGACGTAGAAGAAGTCTATCCGCCAGAGACTCCGGTACTAGAAGTCGCGCCATATCTGGCAGCGCTGAAGGCCGAAGGAGCTATGCACTTATTGAAAAGCGACGAGGAGGTTTTGCTGACTGCGGACAGCGTAGTGATCGTGGATGGAAAGATATATGGCAAGCCAGCTAACCGGGAGGAGGCCGTGGAAACGTTACGAACCCTTTCTGGCCGCCAGCATACGGTAGTGACCGGGTGTTGCCTGAAGAGCCGGTCCAAACAGGAGGTGTTCTCCGGGGTGTCCGAGGTGTATTTTTCCACCATCAGCGACGCGGAGATAGACTGGTACATCGATGCCTGCCGGCCTTTTGATAAGGCTGGATCCTATGGCATTCAGGAATGGGTGGGGCTGGCGAAAATCAAACGGATCGACGGGACGTATCCTAACGTGATGGGCTTGCCAGTGAATTTGGTGTATGAGCACCTGATAGCTTGGTGAAGTATCGTCTCAGCGCGTCCATACTATTGTAGGCCGAATATCGGAGGACTTACTATGCAGGTAATTCTCTATATTGTTCCATGGGCCCAAAAGTTAAATTGCTGAAGGGGAAGAATTTATGGGAACGAATATGATTTTAATGGTGTCTATACTATTGAATCGAATAGCTGCACGCCAATGAAAACCCTATTACTACTTATTATATGCTTTTGCATAATTAGTGAAGCATCTGCTCAGGAATTAGTTAACGTCTACAGCGTAGCTAACGATCCCGAATTTTCTGCCCGCATAGAGGCTGTTCAGAATACGGACGACGGGGGGATGCTCCTCTCCGGCAGAATGCGCCGTGGTGACACATGGTACGGCCACCATGTATCACGGATGGACGTTAACGGGCAACCCACCTGGAGTACCTGGTTTCGTGAGCATGGCTACGTTGCTGGTGTCTTCGAGACCGCAGATGGTGGTGCGGTGCAACTTTATACTACAGTAGGCGGGCGGGAAGAAATTATTTGGTTTTCTTCCGATGGTTCGTTGGTAAAACGAATGGAGTATGGTCTTGTAGGCGGGAGCGAAAACGTGATAGATTTTGATCTGGAAAGTGCATCTGTTTTGCCAAACGGCAACCTGAGTGTAGTCTTGATGGGCTACCGAAGGGAGAATGATTACTTTGCTGGGAGGCTTACTATTGATTTTGACAGCGGAGAGGTTCTAGAAACGAATTTGTGGGAGGTCTTGGGAATGCGGACCACCCTCGGCAGGATTAATCCTGGATTATCGGACGTTTACTACGTTTCAGGTCTTGCTAATAATAACGACGACGCCGTAATCGGCGCGTTTAAATCTAACGGTGAGCTACTTCGGCAGTGGCGGCTTCCCGCCCGTGGAACCGATACAAGTTAATTTAGTTAACGCTGAACTTGCCTCAGAACCAATCGTTATGAACTTAATTGCAACCGAAAAATCCGTAGCCGATAAGCGACCCCGAAGCCTGAACCTCATGGCACGTCAACTATGCCATATAACCAGAGAAGAGGTAAGCCCCATCTTAGTAAGCATTTATCCCAACCCCACCACCAGCCTCGTCACGGTGGAGGTCGTCTCCCTCCGGCCGGAAACAACCTTTGATCTCCAGCTTCATGGACTGCTTGGGCAAAGCATCCCCATAGAGCGCGAAGACCAGGCTGACGGTATAACCACGGTCTCGTTGGGCGACCTCCCCAACGGTGTGTACCTGATTACGGTAGTGACGGAAGGTCAGCGGTTCACGAAGCGGATTATTAAGCAGTAGGTTACTTGAGCGCGCGAGGTCTTATGTCCGATAACCGTCCTTCAAACCTCCACTGCACCTGCGGCCGCGCCCTGAATAAGAATCTTCTACCGAATCAACTCTCGTAGCAACGCCTTAACGGATGCCTCTCCATCCATCTGCCGACCCAGTTCAATCGCTCTCTCTTTATAAACAATATTGGCACGTAAGTCCAGGACCAACGGCTCAAACGATGATTCGTCCAGCCGTTTGATCTTTATGCCTAAGGGGCCGGCGCCTAGGGCTGCCAACCGCTTATTCCAGAAGAATTGATCGATGATGTGAGGGATAATCAGGCTGGCACACCCATGTTTTACGGCAGTATGGGTGGTGCCCGAACCGCCATGATGGACTACGCTGTGCACTTGCGGGAATATCCACTCATAGGGAATATTGTTGACGAAATGAATGTGCGATGGCACGTCCTCTTGGTGGAGAAGACCTCCGGAAGAGGTGTTGATGATGGCTGGAATCTGGTGATTGCGGAGTACCTCGATAATGGCTTTGGTGGTTGCCTGTGGGGCGGCGTTGACCATGCTGCCGAAAGTGATGAAGGTAATGTGCTCGTCCTTGAAGCGGGCAAGGAACTCCGGCAGGCCGGCTGGCGGGGACCAGTCTCCGGTTTTTGGCCGTTCGAAGTAGCCGGGAACCTTGGCCCGGTCGGGCCAATAGTCAGGGCGTGGGAAGAGGGTAGGGGAGACGAGGTAGAGCACCCGCTCTTCTTCCCGCATATACCTGGATACGGATTTTCGGTTGAGCTGGTCGCCGGGGAAATCAGCGGAGAAGGCCTTGACGTAGCGGGCAGATATAAGCGCCGTCAGGTAATTGACCACCGAGTAGGTCAACAAGTTGCCGCGCCGGCCGAAGTCGGTGTTGAAGGCAATGTGTGGGTACTCGTGGACCGGGTGCAGCCAATTGGGAATGGGGCTGATACCAATAGCTTTACCCGGATTGCCGATGCCCCAGGCCCGGGCGAAGACGCATTTGGGGTGGTACAGAATGCGGTCGGGCTGGTGCCGGACAACGGCGCTCCGCTGTTCTTTAACGATGTCTTTCTGGATGGCGAGAGACTGCTTGGCTAATTTTGCCAGCTGTACCACGCGGTTCAAGGTACTTCCTTGTTGCCCCATGATCGCACGGCCGGCAGAACCATCGATCAGTTCCAGGAACCTCCGGTCAAGCGGTTCAAAAGGGAAGCCTGCGCCTTCCGCCAGTTCCTGGAACTGGGCAGGCATTACACAAACCGCTTCATGCCCGGCTTTCAGCAGTATGTCGCCGATGGCCAGGAAGGGTTCCATGTCGCCCCGGGTACCGATCGAGAGGAGGAGGAATTTCATCGGGGGCTATACATAGTCGTCCTGATTATCCGACCTGCTTTGCACCTGCGGCCCCGCCTGACGATCCTTCAGTGGTGGTAAATATTCCCGGTCATCTGCCTTCGGCTTCGCGAGGAGATTGCTTCGATTGAAGTAATAAATGATTGGTCCAATACCACCAAGCAGCAGCACAATAATGAGCCAAATCACCTTGTCTTTATCACGTTTAAAGGGCTTGGTGGCAATTTCTATAGCTGCCATGATCGTGCCAACCAGCGCAGCTAGGCTAAGTAGTATAAAGAAAAGTAGAATGAGTTCAACCATGGTATTTAATTTATTCGAATTTAGGCTCTCAGCGCCCCTTAATCCACGCTAATTCGACCAGATACTTGTCCGTTTCTACGGATACGTCCCGGGGGCTGAATCCTTTGCCCAATAGCTGCCAATCATTGGTAGCATCGAGCCGAACCGCTTCCTTGCCGATAAGGACACCGACGGGGTAATTGAAGTCGGCAACATTGGTACGCCAGCGGTACTCGACTTGTTGCCCCGTTTGCCGTAATTCTAAAACGGGCAGGTCGGGGTGCTCCAGGTATTGAGCAAAAAACGGACGTAAATCCTTTTCAGTGAAGTTGGAGAAATATTCGATCACCTGATCAGTGCTGACAATGCTGCGCTGATGGTTTTGGTAAAAGTCGCGCAGCATCCCGAAAAATACGGGGTCGGAATTAATGACGTGCCGGAGGGTATGCAACATCCATGATCCTTTATAGTAATGATCAGAATTGCCGAATTCATCGAAATTCACCCCCAGAGGGCCAAGTATTGGGGATTCGTTTTTAATGAATTTTAGTTGGGTGCTCAGATAACGAACGGCGTCTTTTTTACCGTGAAGGTATTCCACGTACAGTGCTTCCATATAGGTGGTGAAGGACTCGTGGACCCACATTTCGGCATGATCAGCGACACTGATGGAATTACCGAAGTACTCGTGGCCAGTTTCGTGAATGATGATGAAGTCCCAGTCCATGTCATCCGGGATCATCCCGCCGAGGTAGCCCCGCATATAACGGTTGCCGTAGGCGATGCCGCTTTGGTGTTCCATCCCCAGGTAGGGCGTTTCGATCAAGGCGTAACCGTCGTCCCAGAAGGGGTATTTGCCGAAATAATGCTCGTAGGCGGCCAGCATTGGCCCGACTTGCCGGAAGTGTTTACGGGCCCGGTCTTCGTTATAATCCAGTACGTAATAATCGAGGTCCAGCACCTCCCCGTCGAAGGCAACGTAGGTACTGTCGAAGTGAACGTAGCTGCCGATGCCCAGGCTGATGTTGTAATTGTTGATGGGGTAGGAGACGAACCAGTCGTACCGCTTCTGGTACTGGTTTTCTAGTTCGACTTCCTCGCGAAGGTTGCCGTTGCTGGCGACGAAGAAGCGCTTAGGCACGGTCACCGATACCAGCATGGAGTCGGGCTCGTCGCTCAGGTGGTCCTTATTCGGCCACCAGAGGCTGGCGCCGGTGCCTTCGCAGGCGATACCGATCCAGGTGCGGTCTTTGTGGTCTAGGCTCCAAACGAAGCCGCCGTCCCAGGGCGCATTTTGGGCTGCTACTGGTTTGCCGCCGTACCAAACGGACATCCGGCGGATCGCATTACCGGGGCTGATCAGGCGGGGCAGGGTGATGAAAACGGCATTGGCCTGTCGCTCGAAGGGGAGGTGGCGGCCGTTCTGTTTGATGCTGTCGATGACCAGGTTCTGGAACAGATCGAGCTGTAATCTATTGGTGACTTGCACGACTTTGTAGTCCATGTCGACCCGTCCTTCGATGGTCCGTTCGCTTGTATTGACTTCCAGGTGCAGCTCATAATAGGTTACGTCAAAGCTGGTCCGCTCTGGGCGCAGGGCGCCACGCAGCGTGTCTGCCTGGGTGAATTTGTGGTGGGCGAAGTAATCGGCGTGCTCCTGGGAGCGTAAGGGGGCAAAGGGAGAAAGGAAAAAGGGGAGAAGTAGTAGCAGGGCGCGGCCGCAGGATGCAAACGAAGGATTAAAGGAGCAGGGTAGGAGGCTTGGTAGATTCATTCGCTTGTGGGGGCTTGGTAGGGGCTAAGATACGGTGCGGGCTTGATATTAACCACTAAGGTTAAGGCACTAAGAACTACTGGGTAGTGTACTTTGGTCTCCTTACGGCCAGGCCGTACGAGCGCAGCGAGCATCGGACAAAGGACTCCCGACTATGCACTATTGACTACCGACTAATGCGTCTGGTCAAAATCCGAAATTACCCCCAACATCAGCGTGATGTCGGTATAGAATTTACGGATGATGCTGAAGGAGAGGTTGGAGGAGAAGAAATTCGGTTCCAGCATGTCATAGTCATGGGCAACGCCGATGAAGAGGTCCTGGTTGTGGACGGCGAAAAAGATGTCTTGTTCCTGGGTGCGGGCAAATTCCAGCAAGGCGTCTTGCATCGGTGGCGTAAGAATGCCGGCGACGTGCGTCCCGGAGTGGGCATAGACGGCAAACTCCTCCCGGAAACCGGGGTTCATGATCTCGATATCTGCCGGCTTGCCGCCTTTGGAGACGTAGGCATCGACGGTCCGTTTGAGGCGGCGTAGGTTGTGCCGGGGCCAGACGGCGATGCGGCCGGTGGTCGGTTCATTGAAGACGGCGTGGACGAAAAGACCGCTGAACACCGTCAGCAATCGATTACTCGCCGGGCTGATCTCCTTGACGTAGGTTTCTCCCATTTCGAAGGCCATCTCGCCTACCAGCCCTTTGATGTAGTCTTCGGCGTGGTAGCTGTCGGGCATGGGCCGGAACAGCCCGCTGCGCTCGAACCGATCCTGATGGATGGCGTGCTTAGGATCGTAGCTTAGGGAGCGGTAGTTGGGCGCGTCGTTCAGGAATTCCAGCAGTAGGTTGATGATGGCGGGCTTGAAGGCTTGCCGGAATTTCTCGATCCGGTAATAGAGGGACCCCACGTAAAAGATGATGGGCATGGCCAGTAGGAAAATCAGAAAGCCGAGGTCAAAGACGACGAAAGCAATAAACAGGATCGCTACTGCGATCAACGACACCAGAATCCCCCGAATTATCCGCACCCGGAGCCGTTCGAGCCGGTACAGTTCGGGGCGGATGGTGGTGTTGTAGAACATCCGGAGTTCATCAATGCGAGGAGGTAGGGGAATGGCGGTTTGGTTTGTTGAATTATTGTTCTGTTGGCTGCAAGTTAAGTGTTCTCTTTGAGAGGCTGTGGTAATTGATTCTCGATTAGCTGCGCTGCTGCCTCCGGCGTCCCTAAACGACGCGTTGCGTCGTGCCGGCACGCCTGCTCCTCATCCTCACTTTGCACCTGCGGCCGCGCCTCCTATTCCACCTTTCGGTACCATCAAACGAAGAATAAATGCCTGAAAAGGCGTAATACGACGCTTTCGGAGGTTTTTCACCCAAGCGGTACTGTGGAAGCTGCGGTGTATTGTATGTTTGGTGGTGCACTGTGGAGAAGGGTGATGGACATGCCGAAATTTGACCTATATTTGATTTGCAGGCTTGGCATTTTTCGTACCCTCTCGTTGTATACCATTAAAAGGAAACTGAAATAATTTTAATAATAGATCATGAGCGACAAAACGATTTGGCATAAAGTACTCGATAACCAAAGTGAATTAAAAGAAGGGAGGGTTATGACTGTAACAGCAGGTCATAAGGACTTGTGTCTTTCTCATTGGGAAGGAAAATTCACGGCATTAGATAATAAATGTCCGCATCAAGGAGGTCCTTTAGGAGAAGGATCTATTGAAAACGGATTATTAAGATGCCCTTGGCATGGCTGGGACTTTTGTCCACATGGTGGAGACTCACAAGACTTCGATGACGGGCTTGAAACATTCCCATTGAAAATAGAAGGCAATGCTGTTTATGTAGGCCTGGAAGCGGAAGCGGAACATGAGCCAACGGTAACAGATGTTATGGCCGAGACGATGGTGAACTGGGGAGTGGATCGTGTATTTGGCATGGTGGGGCATTCAAATTTAGGTTTGGCAGATGCCTTTCGCCGGCTGGAGGAGAAAGGGAAACTGAAATTCATTGGCATCCGACATGAAGGAGCTGCTTCTTTTGCAGCCTCCGCTTATGGTAAACTGACCGGTAAACCAGCTGCTTGTTTTGCTATTGCTGGTCCGGGAAGTACCAATATGTTTACAGGCTTATGGGATGCTAAAGTTGATCGTGCTCCCATCCTTGCACTCACCGGTCAGGTAGCCACCCAAGTAGTCGGAACCGGAAACTTCCAGGAAGTAGACCTGGTCCGGGCATTTCAAACCGTTGCTGAATTTAACCAGCGTGTTGAGCACCATAGCAGACATTCAGAATTAATGGCATTAGCCATTAAGCATGCCACCTTAAAGAGAGATGTTTCCCATCTTACTTTTCCGGATCAGGTTCAGGTCCTAAAAGCAAATGGTGCAGCGGCGCAGACGCCTGCAGGACGAATGACACCACTTACAATTGCTCCGCCAGAAGAGAGCTTAAAAGAGGCTACGGAAAAAATTAAGTCTGCCCAAAGGCCTGTTATTGTTGTCGGACATGGTGCAAGGTTTCACATGGAAGCTATTGTCCAATTGGCTGAGCAGCTCAATTGTCCTGTAATGACCACCTTTAAGGCGAAAGGACAGATATCCGATACACACAGATTGGGTTGTGGCGTATTGGGCAGAAGTGGTACACCCATTGCTTCCTACTTCATGAATGAAGCTGATTTACTTGTGGTAATAGGCGCTTCGTTCTCCAACCACACCGGAATCACACCCAAAAAGCCAATTATTCAAATTGACTTCGATCCGCTTGCGATTGCAAAATTCCATAAGATCGATGTTGCCGTTTATGGAGAGATTTCAAGAACAATTGATTTGATTCACCAATCGTCAGAAGATTTAACTTCAAATAAGGTGAATCAAGAAAGTGAAATAGCCCAAAGATGGGCCATTTGGAGAACGGAGAAACGGAAACGAATGGACGACGACAGGGGCAACGGAGTAAGTTCAGTTGCCGTATTTGAAGCATTGACACGTCTTGCGCCCAACAACGCCGTAATGTGTGTGGATGTAGGAAATAATGCCTACTCGTTTGGGCGGTATTTTGAAGCTGAAAACCAGAGCTTTCTGATGTCCGGTTACCTTGGCTCTATTGGTTTTGCTTTACCTGCGTCTATTGGAGCATGGGCTGCGGTAGGTGATAGTAGACCCGTTATTGCGGTGGCTGGAGATGGCGGTCTTTGCCAATACTTGGCGGAATTTACCACATTAGTTAAGTACAATATGCCAATTAAGGTAGTGGTAATTAACAATAATGAACTTGGTAAGATTACTAAAGAACAGCGGGCAGGTGGCTGGAATAAATGGGCCACGGATTTGGTGAATCCCGATTTTGCAGATTATGCCACCAGTTGTGGTGGATTGGGGATTAAAGTGACAACAAAGGAAGCATTAGATGCTGCTTTCACAAAGCTGTTTGATCATCAAGGACCTGCTCTTTTGGAAATTAAAGCAGATGTTAGGCTGATTTAAAAAGGGCGAGCAGTCGCGTAGCGACGTCACATAAGTTGCCTGGGATAAGGAGGCACGACGCCGTCCCAGGTAACTTATGGCTTAGGGCGACTGAACGACGCGTCGCGTCGTCAGCAGATAAGCCCGCTCCCAACCAACCTTCACAG
Source organism: Neolewinella sp. (assembly GCA_047626445.1). Lineage (GTDB taxonomy): Bacteria > Bacteroidota > Bacteroidia > Chitinophagales > Saprospiraceae > Neolewinella. The sequence continues at coordinate 5,409 of JBLHRW010000033.1, read as the reverse complement.
GTCTTAAGCGGCTCTTTCGAGAGAATTCAATCTTCAATCTTTTACGAAAAAGCACTTCACTCGGGCACTAAAGGTGCCGAAGCAGGCAAGCATTTAGCCCGTTTGCAGCAATTTTTATCGCCTAAGTCATGATAATTCTACTTTTTTCACCTTTAGTGCCCGAGTGCGCTATATCTTTGCGCCCCTTATGAAGTTTACTTCCCTTTTTACCTTATTTTTTGTTGCGCTGATCACCTTCGGCTGTAAGTCCGAATTTGAGACCGTTCGTACCAGCGGAGACGCAGCACTGTGGCTACAGAAAGCCAATGAATACTACGACGCGGAGGAGTACCAGCGGGCCCAGACCCTCTACGAACTCACCATCGCGCCTTACCGTGGTAAGGCCGAAGCGGAGCAGATCGCTTACCGCTACGCCTATACTTACTATTACACCCGGCAGTTTGTGCTGGCCAGCTACTATTACAAGAACTTTGCCACTACCTACGGCGGTAGTTCGCTCAAGGAGGAAGCTGACTTCATGTCTGCCTATTCCAACTACAACCTAAGTCCTGTTTATCGCCTCGACCAGAGCTACAGCGTTAAAGCCATCGCAGGCTTTGAAGAATTCGCTAACCGCTACCCGAGCAGCGAACGGATCAGTGAAGCCAACCTCCTGATCGATGAGATGCGGGCGAAGATGGAGTTGAAGGATTTCGAATCCGCAAAACTCTACGTTGACCTCAGACGTTTTGAATCTGCGCAACAAAGTTTTGAGAACATCCTTAAGGACTATCCCGAAACCCAGCGCGCCGAGGAAATCCGTTACCTGATGGCCAAAAGCCAATATCAGTATGCTGAACTTAGCTACGTTACCCGGAAGGAGGAACGGTTTGCTAAAGACGTGAAGTTAATCGAAAATTTCCTCGATCGCTACCCGGACAGTAAGTACGTTGAAGAACTGCTCGGCCTCCTTAAAAAAGATAAAGAACAATTAAAACAACTCGAAAATGTCAGATATCAAAGCGCGGGCTCAAGGCCTTAGCCCCGACATAAGTGCCCGCGACATTACTAACATGGTGAAAGACACGGGTAACATCTACGAAACGCTCGCCATCGTAAGCCGCCGTGCCCGCCAGCTGGCTGTTGACCTGAAGCACGAACTCGACCAGAAACTGGAAGAGTTTGCTGAGGTTACCGATACCATCGAAGAAGTAGTGGAGAACAAGGAGCAGATCGAAATCTCCAAGTTCTACGAAAAACTGCCTAACCCGGTACTCATCGCTATGCGCGAATACCTCGACGACGAACTCTACAGTCGCTACAACGCGGACCGGGAGGACGAAGAGGAGGTGTAACCAAGTTGTCGGGTTGTCAAGTTGTTTGGTAGTGGGCTGTACCGCTCTCCCCTGAAGACTTTGACCGATGCATCGACCATACCAGTTCTGGGCCGTCAGTTAAACTAACATTTAACTGACGGCCTTTGTATTTTGTACCCACCAATAGATCAATAGCACCAACATGTTCCTGCAAGGCAAAAAAATTATCCTAGGAATTTCCGGAAGCATCGCGGCCTATAAGGCGGCGCTGATCGTGCGTGGGTTGGTCAAAGCCGGTGCCGAGGTTCGAGTATTGATGACTAAGGCAGCGACAGATTTTATTTCACCGTTGACCCTGGCAACACTGTCGAAACACGAGGTCACCACTTCGGTACACGATGGCGAGAGCTGGAATAACCACGTGGAACTTGGGCTATGGGCTGATGCAATGGTAGTCGCACCGGCCACGGCGACGACCCTGGGTAAGATGGCCAATGGAATTTGTGACAGCGCCATCGTGGCGGTTTACCTCTCTGCCCGTTGCCCGGTGTTTTTTGCTCCGGCCATGGACCTCGACATGTGGGCGCACCCGGCGGCACAGCGCAACGTTGAGTTGCTGAAATCTTATGGTAACCACCTCATCGACGTAGGCACGGGCGAGCTGGCTTCTGGTTTGAGCGGTGCCGGTCGGTTGGCGGAACCGGAGGAGATTGTGAAGATCTTGACTGATTTTCTGGCGCGGCCGCAGGTGCAGGGAAAAAGGTTAAAGGAACAAGGGAAGAAAGCGCCGGAGGCCGTCGGACCGCTCGCAGTAGAGGCCGCGGCCGGAACGCAGGCGGTCGGCCGGCTCGGAGGTGCAGGCCAGAAATCTAGCCGCCCGACCGCCAAGCAAGACCTGAAAGGAAAGCGCATCCTCATCACCGCCGGCCCCACCTATGAAGACCTCGACCCCGTCCGTTACTTCGGCAACCGGAGCACCGGGCGGATGGGTATTGCCCTGGCAGAGGCTGCCGCTGCGCGCGGCGCTGCCGTCAACCTCGTCTTGGGCCCTACGGAACTAACCACTACTGCCGCAGGTATTACGGTACACAACGTCCGCTCTGCGAGGGAGATGCACGCCGTTTCGGTCATCAACTGGCCGAAGGCCGATGTGGGCATCCTGGCCGCCGCAGTTGCCGACTATCGCCCCTCCCGCACGGAGGCGGGTAAGATTAAGAAAAAGGAAGGCCCGCTGACGGTCAAGCTGGTCCGTAACCCCGACATTGCTGCAGAGCTTGGCCAAGACAAACGCCCGAATCAGCGCCTCGTCGGCTTCGCCCTCGAAACCGAAAACGGCCTGGAAAACGCCCGCGGCAAGCTAAAACGTAAGAACCTCGACTTCATCGTCCTCAACTCCCCAAACGACAAAGGGGCAGCTTTCGGCCACACGACGAACAAGATTCAGCTGGTCACTGGCAATAAGGTGACGCCATTCGAGTTAAAATCTAAGGCTGATGTGGCGGAAGACATTCTGGATGCGTTGGTTAAGGTGTTGTAGGAGTCGCTTCGCTCCTGTTGCAGGAGTTGCAGTGGGGGAAGAATCCCTTCAACATGAGCTTGTTCTGCAACAACTGGAACAACTGCAACCCTTGCAACAGGAGCGTAGCGACTCTCCAACGTGAGCACAGCGAACTTGCCTATCTTTGCACCTGCGTCCGCGCCCAAAAAGCTTGCTTTATTTAAATAAGATATTCCCGATGAAACTTCGTTTTTCCCTTCTTTTGGCTACTATTCTTTGCTCCCTGACCATCATGGCTCAAGGTGAGATCAAGTGGACGTTGAACATGAATACGGAACAGATCCTCCAAACGGATAAGCGTATTTTCAATGCCCTGGAGAAGGACATTGTCACTTTCCTGAACAGCCAGAACTGGACCAGTGACCGGTTTGCGGAAGAAGAGCGAATTGAAGCTACTATGTTCTTTACGGTAAGTGAGGTCTTTGAAACGTCTAGTAAGGGAGATGGCGCTTCCGTTGCGATACCGAATGCCTTTAAGGCGACGGTCGCTATCCAAAGTCTGCGGCCGATCTATAACTCCGCAGAAAAAACACCAATACTGAATACATTGGATAAGTTTGTAGAATTCACCTACCGACAGGGGGAGGGCGTACAGTACTCTGAACAAAGTTACCTCAGTGACCTGGGGTCTGTATTCGCCTTCTACAGCTACATCATCATCGGGCTGGACTATGACACTTTCAGTCCGCTGGGAGGAGATCCTTATTTCACTAAGGCGCAGGAACTGTATAATCGGCTGCCGACCAGCATCACTAACGATGTAAATAACGGATGGTCCAATGCAGCCAAAGCACGTAACCGCTACTGGCTGATGGAAAACATCTTGCAGCCACGGATGCTGCCACTGCGTCGGGCTTACTACACCTATCACCGCACCGGCCTCGATATGATGGCGGAAGACCTGATCGCCGGCCGAAACAACGTCACGCTGGCCATCGAGGATTTGCAGAAGGCGAACCAAGCTTATCCGCAAACGATGTATGCCCAGGCTTTTGTGGACGCCAAACGGGACGAGATCATAGAGATCTACAAGGCTTCCTCTGGCGTAGAGCAAAATACGATCATTCAGACGATGGTCCGGATAGACCCTTCCAAGTCGGGGGCTTACCGAAATATTCGGAACCGTGGGGGAAGTACCCGCCGGCCTAGTGTTGGCTCACGGGCGCCTGTGGCACCGAGAAAACGTGGTAAGTGATTAATTTCTAAGGGAGGGGAGGAGAGTAACCATTAGGTGCATTTAAGCATTAAGGAGCTACACTAAGATTAGGGGAGGTGCCACACGCTTGCAGTTTGTCAACCTTAAGGTGCCGTAAAGATCGGAACGGCCGTCAACGGGCGCAGGAGTTCGGTGCCCATAGGAGGATAGTTTTTACTATCCATTTTGGGGCACTGATCAGAGATTGTTAACAAGGTAGGGGAGGGGCGCGCAGGACCGTGTTGTCAGGTTCGCTTTAGGCGTAACTCAGCGCGCGCCAGGGATGTTTTTTTAATGCTACTCTTCTCCTGCTTTGACTTTATCGAGTCTGGCGTTGATGCTGGCTAATAAATCAGCGGGTGGAGCTTGCCATTTTAAATTTCGTTTCATAAAGACCTTATAAGACTTAAGGTCGACAAGGTCTTCGGTCTGGGGATCTATCGATAGGTCCAAACACTCCCTTGCTGGTACACCCGGCTCACGATCAGCTACTTCGGGGAGTTGATGTGTCCGTTTGTCCTGGGGATTGCGACTTGAGTATGACATTGTTTTTTGGATTGAATGAATGATGATGATGCTAAAAGCAGAAAATGCCACCCCGGGAAGCTTATTCGCGGGGTGGCATTGATGATTTGATGAATTATCCGAGGTTTCTCGTGTTGACGATACCGTAGGTATCTTCAGCATAGGTCGAGAGCTGGCGGATGAGCGCAAGACGTGCCCGTCGGGTGGTCGACTTCACGGTATTCAGGTTAAGGTCCATCGCCTTGGCGATTTCCTTCTCGCTGAAGTCGTAGAGGTCAGCCATGATGATGATGGCGCGGTTATCGTCCCTGAGGAGGGCCATAGCCTTCACGATCTCGTCGGAAAAATCTTGCTCCATGGCACCTACTATGCGTAGGTCCGCAAATCCGGCCATAGAGTGGCCTTCATCACGTTGGTTGTAAGCGATGCGTTCATCCAGTTCCTTTTCACCACGACGCGTCTTCTTACGGTAGTCGTTAATGAACAGGTTCTTGGCGAGGCGGAAGAGCCAGGCCCGGGCGTTGGTGCCGGGTTCGTACTGATCGATCTTAACGTAAGCCCGCACGAAAGTTTCCTGGGTAAGGTCTGCCGCGTCGGCACCATTACCACACATTCGGTGGAGGAAGTTATAAACGATCTGGTAGTGCTCCTGCATTTCCAGCTTGAAAGTACGCTCGCGATTATCGAGTGCCATAGTTTGCCCCTTTCGGGGTTTTGTGCCGGCTTGACGGAGTTTCACGGATATCCGCCTCCCGGCTGTACCTTTTTCTTAGCGCGTAAGTGAGGGTACGGTTTACGGTTGATGTTGTTTCACGAGGTAAATGCGCCGACGCTTG
>JBLHRW010000032.1:0-21610 GCA_047626445.1 Neolewinella sp. | reverse complement strand
GTGAATTTTGGTCGCTGGAGAGGCAAAAAACGTAGGCAACACCGTAGTGTTGGCGAGGCTTTTTAACGAAGCCAGCGACCAAAAGACGCCGAGCAAGAATGATAGTTTATTCTTTTCCCGTCCCTTAGGGACGGGGATTAAATAAAACGTGATTCTTTGACCTGCCGCTTTTGTTCTCACCGTTCTTAAAAGCTTCACAGAGTGATTAGGCTACTCCTTATTTCCCTACTGAGTCTGTCGTTATTAATCAATGCTCAGATCACCAGCCACGAGACGCTGATGCTCATGGGGTCCCGCTTCGACATTACGATCCTGGGCGCAGACGCAGGTGCAGGGGAAGGGTATAAAGCAATGGCCATCACCAATCCGCTCAACAAAGAGAAAGCCTTCGCCTGGTTGCCGGTCAACGGCCGTGCCGTTGTTACCTCCGGCAATTACGAGAAGTTCGTCCGCTTTAACGATCCCCGGTATGCGCACATCATCGACCCGCGCACCGGCTACCCAAGTACCGGTATTGTGAGTGTTACGATCCTCGCCCCAAGTACTGAGTTAGCTGATGCCCTGGCTACTTCGGTCTTTGTGATGGGCGTAGACACCGGCCGGGATTTTATCAACCAACTTCCTGACGTCGACTGCATCATCGTCAATGAGGACAACCACTTACATACTTCAGATTGTATTGCCCTTCAAACCACTTACCAACATGATTAAGCGCTTGCTTTTTTGCCTGATTGCGGCCGCCGGCCTTTCCTCTTGTGTGACCGTAAAGGATTACGAAATGGTTAACCTGAACGACCCGGACATGGCCCTCTCCCCAACCAGCATCGACGGCTACCAGACCACTTTTCAGAGCTACCGCGAAGCCGCCTCTGGCGCTAACGGTGTTAAAACCGATGGCGGCTGCGGCTGTAACTAATCCATCTCCAGGTCCCGGAGGGGTCGAACCGTTTTAACCCCGGATGAAGCAAGTCGCGCAGCGACGAGCGAAATCAGGGGCACCCGGCAAAAAACCGCCGCCCAACTCCCCCCATGAAGCTATACCTCCTCCCCCTGCTCCTTCTACTCCTCCCCTGCACCTGCGTCCGCGCCCAAAGCACCGTAAAAGATACGCTGTATAAAAAACGCGTGCTGGAAACCGCCGAACTGCAGATTCTCACCAGCGATTTTCACACCTCCGACTATGACCTGTCGAAGTTCGTGGCGAACCAGTATAGCTTAGGGGTGGGAAATAAATTCGACAACTCCATAATTTTTCCAAAATTCAACCCCTACTTTGAGGCTAAAATCAATCTCTTGAAAATCCTATTGATCGAAGACTGGAGCGACTGGCACCAAGGCTGGAAGCGCGTGGAGTGGGAAATAAAGTTAAGGATCGAGATGCACGGACGAAAATTGAGAAGAATCGAACAATATTTTTTTGATGGAACACCGTTACTTTACCGAGTACGGGCAACGAGAATTGGAACCCAAGAAGGCACATAAGGCACATAAGACAATCTCCAGTATTCCTACAAGTCCTCCACGGAAATTTGTCGCCAAACCAACCGCTTAAACGAATATGTACATGTTAATTCTTCGCTGGGCATTAGTCCTACTTTTCTGTGGCGCTACCCTCTTCGCTTTTGGTCAATCGGCCGAAAACGCTGGCCCATATTACCTGTCGCTGAAACGGGAGATGCTTATTGGAGGTACGGGCGCGCTGTCGCTGGGCATAGGAACTTATCTGCAAAACCGGTTGGACGCACCGCTACGGCGTGACTTGGAAATTTCTGCTTACAGTCAGATCAACAGCTTCGACCAACTAGGGTCCAACTTCGAGCTGGGCAATTCCCGCAAGTTGAGCGATTATGGACTTTACGCAGGAGTAGCTTTGCCTGCGCTACTTTTCACGGACAAGACGATGCGGAAAGACTTCACAACTATTGGCTTGCTTTACGTCGAGACGATGGTGATTGCCGGAGGTCTTACGAACACCACCAAGGCAGGCTTTGCACGGGCCCGGCCTTATGTGTACGGCCCAGAATGGGTGCCGGAGACGCCGCTGAAGTCCGGTGACCAGGCTGCTTTTGTTTCGGGACACACATCGCTTTCCGCAGCAGGCTCCTTCTTTTTTGCGCGGGTATTTTCGGATTATCACCCGGACAGTAAGTTGAAGCCTTACGTCTGGGCCCTTGCGGCTGCGGTTCCGGCAGTGACGGGGTATCTAAGGGTCCGGGCTGGTCGGCATTACCCTTCTGATGTGATCGCAGGTTACGCGCTGGGGGCTGCCGTTGGGTATCTGGTGCCTATTCTGCATAAGAAGCCGCTGCTCGGAAGACGGCTTACGGTCTCTCCTTCAAATACCGGGGTTTACGCCGCTTTTCGTCTACGCTGAAAGTGCTGAGTCCTCAAAATTAGATGATCTGGGCGCGGACGCGGGAGCAAGGAACGTCAGCGGTGGTATCTAACCTGGCGGTGTTTGTCCGCTACGGATTTTCACCGTCAAAACGCGAAGCGTTTTCTTCTGGATAGCCCCTCTCCGTTGCGCCTGAGGCGAAACTTGTTGGAGAGGAGTTTAGGGAGAGAGAGCACGGACAGGGCTGACGCATACTCATCGGAGTTGCTTATGACCTAAAAAAGCAGCTGTCAAGTTGGGCGGGGCCGCAGGTACAAAGGAAAGTTTTCAGGAACAATATCCCCTCACCCACTATCAGGACTTCTTCCAAATTTTCGAGTTCCTGCGAGAACAATCTCCCACAATCCGTCCTGACTTGTACCTTGTGTTTGAATGAAGACATTCAGCTTTCATCATAAGCTATTACTTATGGCTGGGCTTCTGCTTAGCCTGCACTCGTTGGTACCTCACGTTCACGGCGCACAGTTTGTTACTACGGAAGAGTTGACCTTGGAGGCTTCCCTACCCGAGGGTGTTTCCATTTATCCTTACCTGGATCGGATGGCACAGTACGGGATTAACGTACGGGAGGCCAACCAACTGATCCGGGCAGCTTATGCTGGGGAGGTCGTGGGGAACGTCTACGAGGAAGAGCGGAGGTTTGACCTGGTGGTCCGCCTTAACGACCAGTCCCGTCAACAACTCAACCTGGACCAATTAAGCATCACTGCGCGCAACGGGCAGCTCATCCCGCTCAGCGAGGTTGCTTCCGTAGAAGAGCGGGAGAGCCCGATGCTGATCTCCCGGGAGCAGGCCCGCCGATTCATCAATATTGGCGTCAACATCCGTAACCGGGACGTTACGAGCCTGGTGGCCGATATCCAGTCCGCCCTCACCGCAGAACTCAACCTTCCTCATTACCGATGCCGCCGCTACCCGTCTGCGGCCCGTGCTGATGACCGCCGCCGTGGCTGCTTTCGGTTTCCTGCCCATGGCGCTTTCCAACGGTAGCGGTGCGGAGGTGGTTGACGCTCGGGTTACGGAATTGGAAGCTGGTCAATTAGTATTTATCCGAGAATTGGGCCATAAGCTTCGACGCGCGTACTCGCAGTGGGAACACGAGCATGCCCAGCTTCAGTTACTGGACGCTATGGCCCTCCGTTACGAGCAACTAACGGCCAATATTAACGTTCATCGCCGGGCCGGAACCTTGGGGGTTATTGACGAGGAACTCTTTAACCAACAGTTGCGGAACGTCCGGCAGCAGGTTGTTGTCGCAGAACAGACGGTGGCCGCCGCAGAGACGGAACTGCGCCTCCTTGCGTTTTTATCCGATTCTCTGTACCTGCGTCCGCGCGCCCCATACTGCTTCCCGTCCCCGGCGCTGGTGCTGGCGACAACCCTTACCTGGCTACGCTCGACCGCCAGAGCGACCGTTTGGCAAAAGAAACCGCGCTGGCCAACCGGCTGGAACGCCAGCCGCAGCTCTCCGTCGGTTATTTCTTACAGACCATCGAGAATAATTTTGCCTTTCAGGGTATTGCGATTGGCATCGGCCTGCCCCTCGACCGGCGGAACCAAAAAGTGCGGTCGGAGCAATTGCAATTGCAACAACAAAGTTTGACGAATCAACGACAGTTGATCACCAACAGCTACGACGTCCGCATTCGCGCCCTACGCCAGCAAATTGACCGGCTTCGCCCGGCGATTACCGCTTACGGCCGGGCCAACGATCAGAGCAACGCCCGTATTGGTCGTATCGCCCGCTTACAATTTGAGCAGGACGCCATCGACTTTCTAACCTTCAGCCAACTAACCGAAAAAGGGCTCGATAACCGCCGCAACTACCTCCACCAACTTTCACAATTTAACCAGCTGGTCATTGAACTGAGCTACCTCACCCAAAATCAGCTTTGATCATGAAATACTTCTTCCTACTCCCCCTCTTCGTACTTTCCTTTCCCGCTTGCCAGCAGGATACCCCCGCTGAAACACCGACGGAAAGAACGGTCGCCGCGACGCCGTACAAGGCAGTTACCACTGGCCCGGTGGAGCGTCGTACGGTCAGCAAGTCCATTCCCTGTACCGGTACGATTGAGATACCGCCATCGGATCGGATTTCCGTGCATGCCCGTACGTCGGGCCAGGTTTCTGGCTTACGCTATATTCCCGGTGACTACGTCAGTAAGGGCACGATTTTATGTCGGATATCCAATCCTGAGCTCATCCCCCTTCAGCGGCAGTTGCTGGAACCCCGGGCCAGCCTGACCACCGCCCGGCAAACGCTGGAGCGACAGCGTATCTTGAGCGCGGGCGAGGCCACCACCGCCGCCGCTTTTCAAGATAGTGAAGGCAGGGTGGTTTCGCCCACCGATCAACTGATGGAAATTGCCTGCACCGAACACCTGGAACTCAAAGTTCCGTCGCAACAGATCGGTCGGCTGCAAAAGGGGCAAACGGTCAACTATACCCTCCCTTTCGAAGCGCAGACAGGAACGGCGACCATTGAAAAGATCAACCCAATGGTCGACGATGCTTCCGCTACACTTCAGGTACACTGCCACTTCAATGGTAAAGACAGTGAGAAGCTACTTCCTGGCTTGTTCGTAAATGCTATGGTCCTTACCGGCAATCAGGAGGTCTATGGCCTCCCGTTAGACGCCGTGGTTAAGGAAGGCCAAACTTATTTTGCCTTTCAATATCGCGATGGTGCGCACGAAAAAACTGCGCTTCGTGATGCTGAAGTCAACGGTAATTTCGTTACTTTTCCTAACGCTCCCGATGGAGATTGGGTAACGGGAGGGGCTTATTATTTAGGGGAATAATGCGATTGCTGAACAACCTCCATGAATAGATACGATAAATCATGCTAGTTAACGTTTCCGAATACTGCACTGCGCTACTCCAGGAGTATTGTGCCCGTTATCCTTTCCATAATTTGACGCACACCAAGGAGGTCGTCGAAAACGTACAGATAATAGGACAACAACTCGGTATTACCCCTGCAGAACTTGAGCCGGTAATAATTGCGGCCTGGTTCCACGACACTGGATTTAAAGAGGCCTACGACGGCCATGAAGCAGTTAGTATTCGTTTGGCGACAGACTTTTTGCGCTCAAAGGGTTATCCTGAAAAGGAATTGGTCATCGTCATCAATTGTATTGAGTCAACCAGGATGCCCCAGCAACCTTCCGGTAAGTTGGCAGAAATAATTGCCGACGCTGATATTTTTCACATTAGTAATCAACATTTTTTCTACCGGAAACTCCTCTTACGCCGCGAGTGGGAAATCGTTTACGATAAGTATTACTCAGATTATGAATGGCACGTTTTAAATCTTCAATTCTTATTAGGTCATCAATTTTTCACGGCCTGTGGTAAGCAACTATTGATGGATGGTCAACACATGAATGAGCGCAAGATGCGCCAGCTCATTTCCTATTTCCCTACGCCATGATGTCACCTCCTTTCTTTGTGTTCTCCGGCCGCGCCCTAAAACCTGCCTCCCTTGATTCGCGTTACTAATGTAGCAGTAGGACAACCGAAAATATATTTCAACAACTGCTTAAGGAGCACACCGGATGCTCAAAGGTCCCTACGGGATGCTTCGAGGTCATGTTTCTATCCGAAACATTATCTTCGGGGCATGAAAAAAATTCAACTCTTATTAGTTGTCCTACTAGCTGCTTCGGCCGGTCTCGTTGCACAAGCCGCAGATAAAGCCTTGCCGGTCTTCAAAGACGGAGAAGCCCAGATCGTTCCCGCCTTTAAGAACGCGGGCGACTGGATCCGGCACGACCTCTTCGTAGAAACCACTTTCGATACCGATGGTGACGGTAAGCCAGACCGGATGCATGTTGACGTGACCCGGCCGGGACAGACCGATACCGAAGGGCTAAAACTGCCGGTGATCTACGCCAGTAGCCCTTACTACTCCGGCGTAGCGCGGGGTGGCGACGAGCTGTTCTGGAACGTCAGGCATGAACTCGGCGCGCCAGCGCCCAATGATCACGTCCACCCCGAGGTAAAACGCCAGGGCGAACGGCCGATCATCTCCAACTCAGAAGTCAAGAAGTGGGTACCCCGTGGCTACATCGTCGTGCATTCCTGCTCTCCCGGCACCGGGCTTTCGCAAGGATCCCCGACTGTCGGCGGCGAGAATGAATCCCTGGCGCCAAAAGCGGTCATCGACTGGCTCAACGGCCGGGCTAAAGGCTATACGGAGCCCTACGGTGGTGAAGAAGTAAAAGCAACCTGGACGACGGGAAAAGTTGGCATGACCGGCACTTCCTATAACGGCACCTTGCCGCTGGCCGCCGCCACTACGGGTGTGGAAGGCCTGGAGGCAATCATCCCGATCGCTCCGAATACGAGTTACTACCATTATTACCGGTCGAACGGATTAGTGCGCAGCCCCGGAGGTTACCTGGGAGAAGACATTGACGTGCTGTATGACTTCATCCACAGCGGTGACGAAGCAAAGCGCGCGCGCAACAACAAGGTGACCCGGGATACGGAGATGAAGAACGGCATGGACCGGATCACCGGAGACTATAACGACTTTTGGGCAGGTCGTGATTACCTCAACCATATGGACGGCATGAAGGCCGCCCTGCTGATGAGCCACGGTTTTAACGACTGGAACGTGATGCCTGAGCACAGCTACCGCATCTACGCCAAAGCAAAAGAAATGGGCCTGCCGACCCAGATATATTACCACCAGAACGGACACGGCGGCCCGCCGCCCATGAAGATGATGAACCGATGGTTCACCCGCTACCTGCACGGCGTGGAGAACGGCGTGGAAAAAGACAGCGAAGCCTGGATCGTCCGCGAACGGGATGAACAGGAGAGCCCAACCCCTTATATAGATTATCCGAACCCAAAAGCCAGCGACGTTTCCCTCTACCCAGCTTCAGGTGGCGCCCCAGCCCGGGGAACGCTAGGGACCATCCTGACCCGCACGGCTAAAAAAGAAACCTTCACCGACAATTATTCCTTCAAGGCCGAAGCCCTGGCCGGTGCCGAAATCACGGATCACCGCCTGATCTACGTTACTCCTACCCTGAAAACCGATGTCCATATTTCCGGTACGCCCCGCGTCACCGTAAAGCTGGCGGCCGATAAGCCGGCGGCGAACCTCTCGGTCTACCTCGTTTCCCTACCATGGGAAAGTGGCCGCCAAACCGTCATTACCGACAACCTCATTACCCGGGGTTGGGCCGATCCGCAGAACGCCAAATCCATCCGTAAAAGCGAGCCGCTAAAACCCGGTGAGTTCGTCACCGTTTCTTTCGACCTCATGCCCGACGACCAGATCATCCGGGCGGGGCAGCAGATCGGGCTGATGATTTTCTCTAGTGACAAGGAGTTCACCCTGCAGCCGGAACCCGGCACGCAGGTTACCGTGGACCTCGGTGGAACGATGATTACGCTGCCGGTGGTAGGTGGTAGTGCGGCGCTTAAGGCGGCGTTTGAGGAGTAGTTGTGAATGAGGGAATAATAGAATGGGAGAATACCGTGACTGTGTGGTATTCTCCCATTCTATTATTCTCTACTTTTCCATCCACTCCCCCACCATAGTTTCCAGCACCGCCAGCGGCACGCAGCCCGGGCTCAGCACCAGATTATGGAATTCCCGGATGTCGAACTCATCCCCCATTTGCGTCTCCGCTTTTCCGCGGAGTTCCCGAATTTTGAGTTGACCGATTTTATAGCTGAGCGCCTGGCCGGGGATAGCCATGTACCGTTCTATCTCTGCAATGATACTTGCCTCCGATTCCGCTTCGTGGTCCAGGCTGTACTGGATGGCCTTTTCCCGGCTCCATCCTTTTGAGTGAATACCGGTATCGACCACCAGGCGGATGGCGCGGTGCATCTCTGCGCTCAGCATACCAAAGTATTGGTAAGGGTCATCATATAGGCCGAGTTCTTCGCCCAGGCTTTCGCAGTAAAGGGCCCAGCCCTCTCCGTAGGCAGAGTACCAGAGGGAGCGGCGGAAGTCCGGTAGGTCTTCGTTCTCCTGCGTCAGACTGACCTGGTAGTGATGGCCGGGTATGGCTTCGTGGAGAAAAAGGTCCTCGTCGCTGAAAATATTATAGGTTTCCACGTCGGGAATCGGTACGTAGAAGATTCCGGGGCGGGTACCATCCTGGCTGCCAGGGCTGTACTCTGCCGAAGCACTGGCTTCACGGAAAGCTTCCGTACGACGTACTTCAAAGAGCGACCTGGGCACCTGGTCGAATAGTTTAGCCAGCTGGTGTTTCATCTTTTCGTGGATGGCATTAAAGTTGGCAATCACTTCTTCAGGCTTGGTAAAGGGCCGCAATTCGGGCTTTACCCGCACCTCGTCGAAGAACTGTTTCAGGTCTCCGGTAAAGCCTACTTGCGTTTTCACTTCCTCCATTTCACTGGTCAGGCGGGCGACCTCCTTCAAACCGAGTTGGTGGATCTGTTCCGCCGTCATATCCGTGGTGGTGTACAGCTTGATGAGGTGGTTATAGTAGGCCTCACCGTTTGGAATTTCGCTGATGCCGCTAGTGGTCCGGCTGGCGGAGCGGTACTCGTCTTTCACGTAGGCCGCTACGCGGCGGAACCGATCGATCAGGCGGGTGACCATTGTACCGTAATCGGCCTTGATTCGGTTCTGATCGACGGGGCTGATCTCATCACTCATGGCCAATACTGGCCCGTAGTACAGGTGGTCTTCGAGGGGTTCCCGGGTCATCGCTTCCAGCTGCGGCAGCAGCTTATCGGTCAGGCTTTGGGGTAAGACATAGCCGGCCTGGATGCCACGGTCCATATTCACGACCGCCGTGTCCAACATAGCGTTGAAGCTTTCCAGGCGGGCCAACCAGTTGTCGTAGTCTTCAATTGTCTCGAACGGTTGTGCCCCCTGGCCGCTGGCCAGTTGGCCAATCATGAGGTGAAACCCATTGAATTGGTCCAGTGGCAATAATTCAGTGCTGAAGGCAAGCCCTTCCAGGTTAATGTCGCACTCCCACTTCAGCACATCATAGCTTACTTGCTCGGTTGGGCTGAGGGAAGACCGGTCAAAGTCCTCCAATTCCTCCAAAGCCCCTTGGTAAAAAGCGGCGGTTTGTTCTTTGTACTCCTTAGTGAGCATATTCGGCAACTGGTCGTTAAAACGATCATCACCGATGAAGGTGGCTTCGATCGGATTCAGCTCCAGCCGCATTTCGTAGTACGCTTCCAACAGATCCGTGAAGGGTTCATTTGCCGATGTGGGTGCAGGTTCCTCAGCAGGAACCGTATCGTTACCACAGGCGAAGAGAAAGAATAGCAGGAGGACGGGGTAAAAACGCATAAGTCTGGATGATATGGGTGAGTTACTTGGAGTTTGTTCGGGACGAAATTAGCAAAAAACCAGACGCGGCCGGACCCCGCCGAGCTTGCCGAAGTACGGGGGCAAAAAAGAGTAAGCGCAAAGTCCAAACCAACGCTTGCATAAGTCAATAAATAAATTTTCACCCCAACGCATCATTTCCGTAACGCTTTATGGATTCGGTGCATATAATATCGTCCTCTTTCTTGGATGGCTTTACCATCTAGGAATTATTTCTAACCAACATCCATTCACCCAGGGTACTTCAGACCTGAAGTACCCGCAGTTAATATCCTATGAAAAACCTCCTACGTTTAATTGCCCTCACCCTTTGTCTTTGCTTCGCGAACCAGACCGAGGCCGTCGCACAAGACTACAAATCGGCCGTTGGCCTTCGCCTTGGTTCCCCTTTAGCGGTCAGCTACAAAACCTTCATTTCCGAATCCAGCGCCATTGAAGGCTACGTTGGTTACCGTGGCTTCTCCGGCTTCAGTTGGATCACCATCAACGGTGCTTACCAGATCCACAATGACATCAGTTCAGTTGATGGTTTGCAGTGGTACTACGGAGGCGGTGCCGGCGTTCAGCTCTGGAATTCTGATTTCTTCGATGGCGGTGAAACCACTTTCTCCGTCTCCGGTTATCTCGGTCTCCAGTACACCTTGGCTGACACGCCAATCTCGGTCACCGCCGACTGGGTACCCACCCTCTTCCTCGGTGATGGCTTCGGCGCCGGCGGCTTCGGCGCCGGTTACGGCGCCCTGGCCGTTCGCTACGTCCTCAGCGGGCAGTAAGCGACAGCTTTGATAAGTCTCGATAAGGGAGTCAGCGCCATCGGCGTTGGCTCCCTTGCTTTTTACCTCCCTTTTTGTACCTGTAGTGCGCTTCGCAGCTAGCTTCGCCGGTCGACTACGGTCAGTATAAATGCCAACTCCGTTAGCCGCGCCTGAGCAATAGCTCAAGCTTCCGCTTAGTGTAGATGGTTTGCTAGCAGCCTGTCAGAAAGAACGCTTCAGGTTATGAAATCCTTCCGTTCGTGTTTTCGAATCGCTGATTAAGGCCGATGTCACAGATTAACACACATGTTACGGCTGACTATCTGCGTTAATCTGCGCAATCCGTTCTAATCTGCGATTCAAAACGTGAACCTGATAATGTGATCCTGGAAGAACCTACAATCCCGCCTTAGCCGAAATCTCCAACATCCGATCAATACTAGACACCCCTTTCTCGATTACCCATTCTGGCAAGGTGATCTCAGGCAACTCGTGCTTCATGCACAGGTAAAGCTTCTCCATCGTGTTCCGCTTCATGTGCGGGCACTCGTTGCAGGCACAGCTGTTGTTGGGCGGAGCGGGGTAGAAGATCTTGCCGGGGCTTTCTTTTTCCATCTGGTGGATAATCCCAGGCTCCGTAGCCACGATGTACTCCTGGTGCTCGCTCTCGCGGGTAAACCGCAGCAGGCTGGAGGTGGAGCCTACGTGGTCGGCGGAGTCGAGGATGTGGGCTTCACATTCGGGGTGCGCAATGAAGGCAGCCTCCGGGTGCTTCATCTTCAGCTTGGTGATCTTTTCGTGGCTGAAGATCTCGTGGACCATACAGGAACCGTTCCACAGTACCATATCGCGGCCGGTTTCTTTTACCAACCAGCGGCCGAGATTTACGTCGGGCGCAAAGATGATCGGCTGATCTTTCGGGATAGAATCGATGATGTGCCGGGCGTTAGTGCTGGTACAGCAGATGTCCGTCAGCGTTTTCAATTCGGCCGTGCAGTTGATGTAGGAAACTACCTTATGGTCGGGGTACTTCTCCTTAAACTTGCGAAAGACCGGCGCCGGGCAGCTGTCGGCCAGGGAACACCCTGCCTTAAGGTCAGGGAGCAGCACCTTCTTAGTAGGGCTCAGCATTTTCGCCGTTTCCGCCATAAAGTGTACGCCGGCAAAGACGATGATGTCCGCATCCGTCTCAGCGGCCTGCTGGCTCAAACCTAGGCTGTCACCGATATAATCGGCAATGTCCTGAATTTCCGACTCCTGGTAATAATGGGCCAGAATAACGGCATTGCGCTCTTTCTTGAGTTTATTGATCTCGGCCACAAGGTCGAGTGTAGGGTCTACCTCGAGGTCGAGGAAGCCCATTTTGTTCAGGTGCTTAGTGGCAAGGTCGAGTTCGGCAGACATGGCTTTTATGTTTGAGACGACAAGATAACGCAGTGGTTACTATTTTTGTTTGCTTGTTTTTTAAGCTTAGTAAACAATGCGGCGCGGTCGCAGGTGCAAGGAAAGGGATGAAGGAGCGGTGTGGCCCGACCCACCGGCGGCGGCGGTCGAAACAGTGGCTAAAAACGGGGGCAGTGTACCAAATGCAACCGTCGTTTGAAGAATGTGCTGCGTAGTACTTCGTGCTCTGTTAGAAGGTACCCTCACCCGAACAGCTTGATCCGCAATGAGTTCGGGTGGGGACACCCTCAACCGAGGGCTTACCAGTCACCACCTACCTTACACTTATGCAACGCCAAAATGGCCTTTTCAGCGGTCTTTTGGCGATTTATCAATCAAAAGCCATTTTGATCTATTTAAATTATCAATTTCGCATATATTTCATTAAAACATTGACATCATTGTATAAATACAATCAATTTGTTAAAAATACTTGCACAATTGAAGTCAATCGTTGCATCTTTGCCAATGTCATAAGGACACAGCGACGGAAAACGTTCCGTTGTTTCCCGGGGTAGCCCGGACAACAATGTAGAGTGATGAAACTGGCAGCCATGCCCGCTTGTCTCGCGGGTGGGGAACCCCGGATAAACCACGAACTGATGCTCCGCAAGGGGCTTGCCTCCTCAGAGCAACAGTTCAAGGCTAACAACCCCTTGCAGGTTCGACTCCTGCCTCTACAGCGAAAACAAGTTGCAAGTTGCAAGTTGCAGGTTTCCCGTCATAAATGAGTGACGGTAACCTGCAACTTGGAACCTGCAACCTGCACCTTGTAAGGTGATGAAACTGGCAGCCATGCCCGCTTGTCTCGCGGGTGAGGAATCTGGGATAAATCATAATTTACGGCTCCAGCGGAGTTCGGCTCTTCCGGAGCGATGAATTAATGACCAACCACCTCTTGCAGGTTCGACTCCTGCCCTTACAGCAACACTAGAAACTAGGGAACTAGAAGCTAGGAACTAGACCGCTAGCTCCTAGTTCTTAAAATGTAGGATGATGAAACTGGCAGCCATGCCCGCTTGTCTCGCGGGTGAGGGTTAGGGGACAAACCAGGTAGCTTTGTTATCAGGCTAACTCCCTCTTGAAGGTTCGACTCCTTCTCCTACAGCGAAATATAGAAGTTAGGGAACTAGCTCCTAGTACAGTGTAATCTAAGTTTATGAATGTTTCTGTTTGTCGCGTAGCGACTGCACTTGAGTTGCCTGGGACAAGGAGGAACGACGCAGTCCCAGGTAACGGAAAGGACCCTTGTTTTTTAACGACGCGGAGCGTCGTCAAGTTAATCTTTGGGTTCGTTACCCCGGACTTCGTCCAGGGTAACTATTGTGTATTCGCTACGCGAAATCAAGGCAACCTGAATGCATATAAACTTAGTTTACACTGTACTAGTACATCAAGCGCTGATTTTGATGGCTCATAGTTTTTGTTAACTATACTGTTGCCCTATTATCAAAACAACCCTACGATAGTCCCATCGCTCTCCATCTTTATATTCTCAGCAGAGGGGGTCAACGGCAAGCCTGGCATTCTCAGCATATTACCTGCAATTGGAATAAGGAAGCCTGCCCCCGTAGCGATCTCAAACTCACGAATGTGTATGTCAAAGTTTTCAGGGCGCCCTATGAGTCTTGCGTTGTCACTTAGGCTTTTTTGCGTTTTAGCCATACAGATTGGTAGCCCACCGTAGCCTAGGTCTTCAAATCGCTTCAATTGCCGTTTTGCTACAGCCGTAAGTTCTACATTGGTCGCTCCATATATCGTTCTACAAATCTTTTCTATTTTAGTCAAAGGGGAGTCTTCCAGATCGTAAGTGGGCTTAAATTTCTGGTCACAAGTTTGCACAGCAGCTACCACTTTTTCAGCCAATTCAGTGCATCCTTTACCACCGTCAGCCCAGCCATAACTTAGCGCTACAGGCACCCCTATTTTTTCGCAATGTGCATAGATTAATTTCTTTTCAGCTGCGGTATCGCTGCTAAAGGCGTTTACCGAAACGACCACTGGCAACCCAAAGCTTTGAATACTTTCAATGTGCCTTTCCAAGTTTGGAAATCCTTTCTCTAAGGCATCGACGTCTTCTTCTGTTAAGCTATTCAATGACTTCCCGCCGTGATACTTAAGTGCGCGAATGGTAGCCACTACGACAACAGCTTTGGGTGATAAATTCGCTCTTCTACATTTTATGTTTAAGAATTTCTCCGCCCCTAAGTCTGCTGCAAAACCTGCTTCCGTTACGACATATTCTCCTAAGCTCAATCCCATTTTTGTCGCGAGAATGGAATTGGTTCCCTGAGCAATATTAGCAAATGGCCCTCCGTGGATAATGGCCGGGTTGCCTTCAAGTGTTTGAACGAGATTTGGCTTAATGGCATCTTTCAATAAAACGGCAATGGCACCAGATGCATTAAGGTCTTTAGCATAAACGGCCTGTCCGTCAAAAGTATCCCCTATGTATATGTTGCCGCACATCTCCTGTAAGTTTTCCATGTTCTTACACAAGCATAGGATGGCCATTATTTCGGAAGCAGCGGTAATGTTGAACCCTGTCTCCCGAGGAACGCCCCCGGCCTTCCCGCCTAAGGCAGTAACGATGTTTCGAAGCGCACGGTCGTTCATGTCCATGCAGCGTTTCCAGAGTACCGTACGCGGATCAATGCCTAAACTTCTACTCTTACTCTGTATGTTGTTGTCAATTAGCGCCGCAAGCAAGTTATTCGCCATACTAATGGCATGAAAATCCCCCGTAAAGTGCAGGTTGATATCCACCATAGGAATTACTTGGCTCCATCCACCACCAGCTGCGCCTCCTTTCATTCCGAATACAGGGCCTAAACTAGGTTCTCTTAATACAACGACTGATTTTTTACCGATGTGATTTAGCCCATCGCTTAAGCCAATAGAGGTGGTTGTTTTTCCTTCGCCAGCAGGAGTTGGTGTAATGGCGGTTACTAAGATGAGATTGCCTTTTTGCACCTTTTCCTCCTCTATCAACTCCAAAGGCAGTTTTGCCTTATCGTTTCCATAGTATTCTAAGTCCTCTTCTTTGATGTCTAACTTATTCGCTATTGCTCGAATATGTTCAGGCGTAACTTTCTGGGCAATTTCTATGTCCGTCATTTTTTCTATTCTAAATGTTAAATGGTAGGTTTTAGTTTTCCTCAATGCACCGAAAAAACGCTATTCGCCAACTTGCGTTAACGCCAACTGTTTCTTCTCTCCAATATACGTAAACGCGACAACATCCTTCCAGGCAGCGGCTTAGGAATGCCGTATAAATAACTTACGGCTTTTGACCGCCTTATTTTGCCCTCACCAAATTTAAAAATCATTTCCGTAACTAAGGCTATGCAAAGGATTTGTAAATTCGGTGAGAACAAAAGCGTCAGGTCAAAAACCAGTAAGTTATTTATACGGCGTCCCTTAATCTTGAAGTATGCCAAGCCTAACAAGCTGTAGGAACCGTTTACCCGGGCCTGTGTGCAAATACACGACTTCATAATGGAACCCAAACCAAAAAGGTTGTAAATGTTATTTATACGGCGTTCCTTATCATCACCCCTTTATGCACTTCCTCCTAATTCTTTTACTAATTTTTTTCTTAGTGACAACTTTTTTAGGTTAAATTTTTCAATTTTACGTGAACGCGCTGCTTCTCTTTTGTTTTCTGGCATTTTTTTCAATTCTTCTATTTCATCCTCTGACAATTCCCTCGTCACCCCTTTTGGTGAGTTTCCTATTTCATATTGGGGCAGTTCAGATATTTCTTTCGCCAACAATTCTCCTACTATTTTATTTTTTATTTCTGACTTATTCAATATTGGCCCTTTTTTGAATTCACCTCCTAACAACTCTTTTATTATTTTTCCCTCTTTATCTCCTGATATTTTTTTTATTTCCTCTTCTGATGGATCTCTCATTTCTTCCGCCAGCAACTTTACTACTGTTTCATTTACTTGTATTGACCTGTCCGTTATCAATCCTTCTTCCAAATCTTCAATCAACGATTTTCTTACTCTCGAATTTAAATCCTTTAATTCTTCTAATTCTTTTTTCACTTTCCTGACCAATAATTCTTTTATTAATTCCTTCAATTCTTCTATCTCTTCTTTAGATGATTTCCCCAACTTTATCACTATTTCACTTTCATTTTCTTCTGCTGTTCTAATTTTTTCATCAAGAAACAACTTCCTTATTTTTTGATTTATCTTGTCTTTTGACACATACTTTATCTCTTCAAACTCATCAACCAACAACTCTCTTATTATTATTTTAATTCCTTCTCCTGACTGACTCCTTTCTTCTATTGCTGCATATATACCTTTTTTACCCAAGCCCTTTATTTCAATTATTATTTCCATCGTTTCCTCAAGAAAGCACCTACTTACTTTCTGATTCATTTCTTCTCTTGACAAGCCTTTTGTTCCTTTGATTCTTTCAATTACTTTTCCAGTAATAGACCTCTCTATTCCTTCATCCCCTCCCGTTCTTCCTATTGCACTATACAAAATATGTTTATTTATTTTCAGCTCATTCATACCTTCTTTTAACGCCTCACGCAACTCTTCTCTTCGCCCCATTATTTTTTCATTTATTTGAGTTTCATTTATTTTTTCTGTTATCCTTTTTAGCAACTTCACTATTATTTCATCAAATACTCCTCCTTCCTTTTCTGCTACCTTTTTTTTAGTTATTAATTTCAATTCTATGGGCGTAAAAACATCCTCTACAGAGAATGTCCGTTCAATTTCATGAGGGATTTGGATGACTCCTTTTTCGATTCTCAAGTTTTCAGGCTTATAGCCTGTTTTGTCCATACGCTCTATGACACTTTGGTGCACAAGTACAGGGACAAGATTGAGATCGCCTTGCAGTTCTTTCGATTCTTTCAGTTCTTGCCGTCGTTCTTGCTGACTTTTGATCGTCCGCATGCCCACTTCGCTCTCCCAGTATTCACCCTTTTTGGGAAGTAGCTGAACGAGTTTCCAAGCTTTACCGAGAGGTTCACCATGGGCCGGTGCCTCGGGGTTCGGGTATGAATAGCTATTGCTGCCTTCCTTCCTGAGGTCAAAGGGTGTCAATTCGCGGCAATACTCCTTAATATCCACCTTCAGCCCGAATTTAATTGCCTCGTGGGCCATCCACTCGAGGGCGATCTTTGCCAGCCCCGATTCACCTTCTGGATGGCCGCCGCCCACGTCTGAATGGTCTCCTGCAAACCACACTTCCTTACTGTCCTGTTCCGCTGACACTTTCCAGTGCATCTGACGGAAAAAATTTCTTCTCTCATCGATAGAAATTGCATGTCGTAGGGTGAGGACACTAGGATTAACCTTTTCATTGCGTAGAACGACCGGGGCACCTACCCAACCATAGCTTTTGACCGTATCGAACAACCCCATAAAATGAATTCGAAGCTGCTTATTAGCGGAGTCTTTTTTACCTGGATACTTTGGGTCTTCCTCAAGATTCAACAGCCTGCTATAAGTGCCCCTAAAGTCAGAGAGCCTCCGAAAGAATTCGTCTGCTTTCTTCTCTTCCTTAGGGGCCTTTTCAAGAAAAACCCTCATTGCGTACGGTAATAGGTTCTGAGCACTTCTCTCCAACAAACCGCAGTCTCTGATGAATGCAGCCAAGGCCCTAGCCGTATAAGCTCCCCTGCTGAAGCCGAAAATGAAGACTTTGTCTCCATCCTCGTAGTTCTCCATTAGAAATGTGTAAGCCTCCATCACGTTCTTCATCAGCCCTCGCCCGAAAGCCAAGCCCAAGGCCTTGTTTATTTTCCTGGCTGTTGCTATCTTGTATGTCTGGTCTCCCATTGTCCCAACACCCGGATCGTAATAGGATATCTGTTTGCCTGGTTCGCGCTCCAGCATATCAAACAGATTAAGGACGTTTGACTTGTCCTTACCGTGCTGATTATTGGTACCGTCAAGGCAAATGATGATGTTTTTACCCGTTTTTTTCTTTTGACTAGCCATAGGTTCTAAGGTGTGGTTGTATTAAAAATAATTCAACTAAAAAATCATAGATTGAGGACGGACAATTAGGGGTACCCCGATTTCCTTTAGTGGAAACCAAGAACCGGGTAGACGGTACAGCCCTACCCCCCAAACCCCTCCAAATCCTTGCTTCCGCCGCACCACCGGAGCAGCTTCCCCTCCACGAGTAGCAACTTTCTTCTCCCCCGGCAAAGGCTTAATCTTAAAATGGGCCAAGGCCAAATCCGCCGAACGGAGGGAGCCGTTCACCCAAGCCTGCATGTCCGAGATGGCCTCGTTACAAAGGTAGAGGCCCTTGTCTTTGTAGGGCTTAGACAGGTAGTCCCGCGTCTTGCTGTCTTCCATGCTGTCGTTGAAACGCATACCACCTTGCTCTTCTTTGATGGTATTAACGTTTTGCTTCTTCTTCCCCTTCACCAGCTTACCGTTGTTGGTTAGCTTGATGATGTCAGAATCCAACCGTCCGCCCGTGCGGTTGAGGCGTTCGAAGATGGCGATCTTCAGTTTGGGTTTGTGCTCGAGCAGACGGTAGGCGGTGTAGAGGCCGGCGATGCCGGCGCCTATTATGGCTATGTCGTATTGGGCTTTGGTGTGCAGGTCTTTGAAATATTGCATTTAAGGGTTGCTTTAAGAGCTGCTACGCAGCTTGGTTCTCACAGAGGGCGGCACGGTGATAGCACAGAGGTGCCGTCGTTGGAGGCTTACAGTCGTTAGAATTTTGCGGCCGGCGGCCAATTTTCGTTCGCCGTTTCATCTTCGCCGACGTATTGGGCAGCAGGCAATAATCTTCTGCTTCGTCCTCCGAGATGTCTTTACCGATCACCCGGAAGCTGTCCAATAGCGGATGTCGCTCGTCCAGCACTGACTTACTCATAAAGGAAGTGACAAACTTAATCGGCAAAGCACCTTCGGGGACCTGTCCGTTGAGTTGTTCCAGTAGTTCGTCAAAAGCGCCAGCCAGCTGCCGCTGCCGAAGTTCAAGCCCTGCCCATGTGACGACTTTGGGGAAGCGCTGGATGACCTTCACGGCTGCGACAACCGCCTGTTGTACTTCAGAGACTGAGATGGTAAGGCTAGGGTTAACGGTTAATTCCCCAACGGGCATGGCACGTGGCGCAAGCCATACGTCTTCGGCGACCTCCAGATAGGCTGGTTGCTGGTAGGCGATCATCGCGATGAGTGCCTTGTCTATCTGGTAAGGCGCGAGGTTGGCATCTGTGATCCGCTCACCAGCGACGGTCACTTTCTGAAACATGTCCAGATCCGTCAGTTTATTCCCCGTTGAATGGGAGAATAGCAGGCCCGCGTTTTTCTCAATATTATTCTCCTTATTGGTATTTGCAGCGGGAGTTTTTAGTAAGCGCATTAGCAGTTTTGGGTTTCTCACGTACACGTTATACATTCAATATGGCAAATTTCGCTGACTATTGAGGCTGAAGCGGCTAAAAACGGGGATAAACACCTATAGGTATGGGTAGAAAGATGGGGTGCAGTAGCGCGTCAAAGACCATTGTTCGTTTGTGGAGCCCGGTTGAGGACGTCCCCGTCCGAAATCATTGTGAGAGACGCTGATCGGCGGGGGACTTAGGCTGAGTTTATTTTTTGGGCGCGGGCGCGGGTGCCGTGGAAGGTTAGGAAGCAGGGTGGATTCGACCACTCCTTATTAATGGTATTTTTCAAAAACAATAAACCATCTTGCGCAATTCTCGTTCAACCATTGCCCTATGTGGACCTAACCAATAGTAGATGAATAGACTTCACCATCGGGTTAAGCTTTAAAAGGTAATAGGTAATGACTTCAAAGGTTATAAGTAGACTGCATCAAAGATTTCTTTCACAGGAGATGAAAGAAAAAAGCGAGAAAACAATTCTCGGAATAGCTATACTGAGCTACATCATACACCTTTTCCTTATTGTTTTAACAAATTACGAACTAATAAATATTGAATCTAAATTTCTTAGTAATCCGATTGCAGCCATATACACGCCTTTTTCATTCATCCTTTTATACGAAGTCTTCCTACTAATATTCTACCTCCCTCAATCTATTTCCGCTTACATTGCTAAACAGTATGAAATAATAACACTAATTGTTATAAGAAGAATTTTTAAAGACATTGCCAATCTTGAACTCACCTCTAAATGGTTCCAATCTAAATACGATTTACAGTTTACTTACGATGCGGTTACTTCTCTAGTTTTATTTACGCTTATTTACTTCTTTTACAGCAACATAGAAAGGAGGAGCAAACCTGAAGAAGGCAAATCAAATCAAAAGGATACGAAGACCTTCATTAATCTTAAAAAAGCTATAGCTATTGTATTGTTACCTGTACTTGCTATTCTAGCTATTTATTCATTTGGCACCTGGGCAGCTGCAATATTCTCCAGCTACAATAACGGCATAATTGCTTTTAAGAGTATAAATAAAATATTCTTCGACGAGTTCTTTACCATTTTGATCATCACTGATGTGTTACTACTATTAGCATCTTTCTTTTATTCTGATCAATTTCATAAAATAATAAGAAACTCTGGATTCGTCATATCTACCATCCTGATCAAGATATCATTCTCGACAGAAGGTATTATCAATAATGCGCTAATTATTGGTGCAGTTCTTTTTGGTTTTTTAATGCTCATAATCCATAATAAATTCGAAAGGAATTCTTTCACTAAATTTGAGCAGCCCAACCCTTATTTCCGGTCGTAGGTCAATAGTAAACCGGACCACCTGCGCAGAACGTCAGACTGTGTAATAAGTCGTCAGTGACTTTTTTTCAGCAGAACATTGCCATGGTAAACAATCTATCCTCAATGTTAAGTTCTGAGAGAGCAAGTTGGATCGTGCTTGATCAGAATAATGTTCTTCAGGCAAACGGACAATTGGACTTATTACACAGCCTGACGTTCGTAGGTGAGCGCAGACGCGGGTAAAAAGAGAGCGGGGCAGACAGACAGGGTACCACCAATTATAATTACCTTACGGTCGTCTACGTCGTTGACACGAGACCATTCGTGGTAAGCCGTAGCCGGGTGTTGGTGTTTGGCAATCCGAGAATTGGCAGCTAATTTGACGATTACGAAAAAAACAGAATAATGGATTACGTAATTATCGCTCTCCAGGCCATCGTCGGCCTCAGTATCTTAAACGTCTGGTTCGTCCAGAATCAGAAAGCTACCCGTTGGCGAGGCGGCGATGCGACTACGATCATCGAAGAATTTCAAGCCTACGGCTTACCTGTCTGGTCCGTCTACGCGGTGGGCGCAGCCAAGGTCATCCTCGCCCTGCTACTGATTGTAAGTATCTGGTATCCGGCATTACAATTCCTGTCTGCCGTTGGTTTGGCGGTTCTGCTGTCCGGCTCGATTGTCATGCACTTCAAGATCAGCGATCCGCTCTTGAAGTCTTTCCCCGCGGCGCTTTTTTTAGTAATGTGTTTGGTGATTGCCTACACAGCTAATGAGCAGTGGCCTACAGGAAGGTAGTGCAAGAAACGGCTGTTCTCAGGCCATTCCAGTACAGTGTAAACTAAGTTTTTGAATGGATCGGTTTGTCGCGTAGCGACTGCACTTGAGTTGCCTGGGACAAGGAGGAACGACGCAGTCCCAGGTAACGGAGAGGACCCTTATTTTTTAACGACGCGGAGCGTCGTCAAGTTAATCCTTGGGC
>JBLHRW010000031.1:0-22413 GCA_047626445.1 Neolewinella sp. | reverse complement strand
TTCGTTGATGGTGATGCTGGTTCCGTCATTATCGACGAACAGCGGCAACTGAGCGCCGCCCGGGCCGGTTTTGTTTTCCGTCAGCAGCTCAGTACGGCCTAAAGGAATGGCACTGGAAACGATGTTATTACCCAGAATAACGTGGTAGGCAAGAATATTCGCAAGCGCTTCGTCAGAAATGGTACTCAGATCGACGCCTAGATCGACAAAAGCATCGTCGGTGGGGGCAAAAACGGTAAGCTGGCGGGAAGATACGTCAAGAAATTCGTCCAGGCCGGTACGCTCCAATGCTGCCGTAAGAGTGGTAAAACGGCTGTCGGCAGAAGCCACATCGGTAATGGTTCCGATCACCGGATTGTTGGGACTCTCTTCATCATCACAAGCAGTAAAGGTGAAGATAGTAAGCAAAAGAATGGCTGTCCATCCAAGAGATAGTTTACGCATAATATTGAATTTTTAAGCGGAATGCACTTAGGTTAATGGGTTCAGATAATTCCGCTAGTATGTTTGATAGTATTACTGTCTTAAATGAGAGTCAGGCTAAAATGTTCTCTGAAAAGACCGTTACGTTTGCGCTTTAACAGACTCGTGTTAAAGTTGAAAATTTTTCGAACCTTAGACCAACGGACTACTATTTAACTACGTCTTAGCCTAGCGTTTTAGCGACAGCAACTAAAAGCGGGATTAATTTACCCGTGTTGTACTGCAGGTGCATCCCCCCAACGGTCATCCGGATGGCTATCTAGATAATCCAGCGCACTCTGGATCGACAAAAAATTTCGCTCTGCGCCCATGCGTTCCATTAATCCACTGCGATAAAGCTTATCTCTTACCGGGCCAATCATGCCACAGAGGTAGAGTCCAACACCCTGCTTCTCCAAAGCTTCCAGGAAACGAGTCAGGACGAACAGGCCTGAGGTGTCGATGTCATTAATCGTATGTCCATCGATGATGACCGCATGGAGCGCTTTTCCCCGTTCGCGGACCAGTTTTTCCATTCGTTCCTGAAAGTACTCAGCATTACCGAAGTATAATTCAGCATCAAACCGAACCAACAGGATGGCAGGGTCAACTTCTGCCTCCTCAAACCGGCTTCGATTGCGAAAGGCATTGGTACCTGGCACCCTGCCTAATTCGGCCAGGTGTGGCCGGGCCGCCCGCCAAAAGACGAATACCAAAGACAACAACACCCCACCGGCAATTCCGTACTGCAAACCAGCAAACAAGGTAAAGAGGAAGGTAATCATCAGGGTCGCAAACTCCTTCGGCTCGAACTTCCATAGTCTGCTCATTTCTCTCAGGTCAAGTAGATTGCGTACGGAGTAAATAATGATGGCAGCCAGAACGGGAATTGGGAGGTAATAAAATAAAGGGGTAAAAAACACCAACACCAGTACCAATAATAGCAACGCCGTGAGGCTGCCCAGCGGACTGTTCCCGCCACCTTGTTCCAACACTGCGGAACGGCTGAAACTAGCAGATGAAGGAATAGCCTGGAAGAAAGCTCCAGCTATTTTGCCGACCCCCAGGGCGATGGACTCCCGGTCCGGAGAAATCCGATAGAACGGATAATTGGGCGCAAAGGCTTTCCCGATCGATAGTGTTTCAATAAAGCTGATCAGCGCCATGACCAAGGCCACCGGCAATAATTGCTGCAAAGAGGTTAGCTCAAAAGCAGGTAGGGAAAATACAGGTAGTCCTGCCGGAATGTCTTCCACGGTGGCCACGCCCCACTCCTTTCCAAAGAGTGAGACTAGTGCCGTCGATAGCGCGATCAGGACCAGCATCGTTGGAAAGCGGAGAGGCAGCCAGCGCTGGGCAGCCAAAAGAGAAAGAAACGCACCAGTGCCAAGCAACGCCGTAGGTAAATGGAGGCCCGGTGCCCCTGAGAGCAACTGCCAGACCGAGGCATGAAACTTAATACCAGAATCGACAGAAATCCCCAGGAGAACGTCGAGCTGAGAAACCATGATGAGCACAGCAGCAGCTGAAACAAAGCCCGAGAGTACCGGCCTGCTAAGCAGACTCACGACGCCTCCTAACCGGAGCAGCCCGAACAATAGATGCAGCACTCCGATAAGGCCGCCCAATAACACCGCGTAGGCCAAGTACTCCGGCGTTCCCGGCTCGGCCAGGCCGGAAAGCCCGTTGAGGCAAAGTAGGGAGGCTAAAGCTGTGGGACCGACCGACACGTGCGGCGTAGTAGCCATCAGCGTATACAGCAGCACCGGCACCAGTGCAGCATACAGCCCGTACACCGGGTCCACCCCTGCCAGCATCCCGTAGGCCATGGCCTGAGGAATCAGGAGGATGCCCAAAGTAAGACCAGCGGACAGATCAGAAATCAGGTCGGTGGAACGATAATCTTTGGGGTGGGGAAACCAGCCAGCCATTGCGCGTTAGGTGAGTGTTTTATATTGTTTCCAGTGCCAGGATATCCGCTACTTTATCTTGAACGTTAACCAACTGGTCGAACCCGCGGGATTTCAGTAAGCTGGCAGCAATGGTGGAGCGATAGCCACTGCCACAGTGCAGGTAGTACATATTTCCGGGGGCCAGCTCCTTCATTCGGGCACTAAGGGAAGCCAGAGGAATATTAACCGCGTTGGCCAGGTGACCGCTTTCGTACTCAGTGTCTTTACGTACATCCAGTATGTGGATGGCCCTACCGCCGAGTAATGGCCCGTTGAACTGGTCGGCGCCAATGGTGTCGATGGCATCGACTTCTCCACCGGCAGCCTGCCAGGCGGCAATGCCGCCTTCCAGATAGCCAATGGCATTATCGTAGCCTACCCGGCTCAGCCGCTCAACAGCCTCGGCCGCTCTGCCGGCCTCTACTACCAATAATATTGGCTGCTGCAGGTCGGGAATCATTTCTCCTGCCCAGGGAGCGAAGCTACCGTCGAGCCCGATAAAGATGCTGTTGGGAACAAATCCTTTTACAAACTCCGCCTTATCCCGCACATCCAGTACCAAGGGTCGTTTTTCGTTCGCCACCTTTTCAAAAGCGGTAGGGCTAAGCGCTACTGCGCCACGGCCCAATACCTCAGCAAATGACTCGTAGCCTTCCTTATTCATCCTGACGTTCTCGCTGAAATACGCAGGAGGAGGTAAAAGGCCTTCCGTGACTTCTTGCACAAATTCCTGACGGGTCATATCCACTCGCAGGGCATAATTGGTGGCTTTCTGGTTTCCCAGCGTGTCCTGGGTCTCGCGACTCATCTTTTTACCGCAGGCGGAGCCTGCGCCGTGGGCGGGGTAAACAACCACATCATCGGGAAGCACCATAATCTTACGGCGGAGACTATCGTATAGCAGTCCCGCCAGGTCTTCCATCGTTAGTGCTCCTTTTTTCTGAGCGAGGTCTGGTCGGCCGACATCGCCGATAAAAAGGGTATCTCCAGAAAAAATAGCCTTGGGGGTTCCCTTTTCGTCCAGCAGTAGATAGGTTGTGCTCTCCAGAGTATGCCCAGGAGTATGAAGGACCCGGAGTGTTACTTTCCCAAGCTTAAACTCCTCCATGTCGTGCGCCTCATACTTATCGTAGTCCGTTTTCGCACCCGGCCCATAAACGATGGTCGCACCGGAAGCTTCAGCGAGGTCGAGGTGCCCGCTCACAAAGTCCGCATGAAAGTGTGTCTCGAAAATATATTTGATTTTACTGCCAGCCTCCTCGGCCCGGCGTAGGTAAGGCTCGGGGCTGCGCAGCGGATCGATGATCGCAGCTTCTCCCTCACTCTCAATGTAGTAGGCCCCCTGAGCAAGGCAACCGGTGTAGATCTGGTCAATTGTCATGCCACAAAGGTACGGACGAATGAAGCTCTCATCATACGTCTATGCGTCACTACAGTTTCAAATCTGGAACGAGGCTCAACAGTTTACGAAGTTTTTCACGATTCGGCTCCGACAATGGCATCAACGGAACCCGCAGATAATTGTGGCAAAGGCCCAACATAGAAACCGCCGCCTTTATTCCTACTGGGTTGCCCTCTACGTAAAGTAACGGATGAATATCGAGCATATCGAAATTCAATTTACGCGCTCTGGGAAAGTCGCTAGCCAACGCTGCATTTACCATTCCGCTAAAATGCTTAGGCAAGGCATTAGCAATTACGCTGATGCCGCCGTGTCCGCCCAGAGCAATTACCGCAGCTGTTATCGGATCATCTCCCGAGAGCACACCAAAATTATCATGGCAGTGCTTTAGAATTTCGACAGATTGTTCCAGTTTTCCGCTGGCTTCCTTAACGGCGGCAAAATTTTCGTGATCCTCAGATAGTCTAAGTACGGTTTCCGGCAATACGTTGCTGCTCGTCCGGCCAGGTACATTATAAATAATGACCGGCAAAGGACTGGCATCCGCCACCCGCATGAAGTGCTGGTAAATTCCTGACTGTGGGGGTTTACTGTAGGCAGGGCTACTGGACATGATGCCAGCTACGCCATCAAAATTATAGCCTTTAATGGCCGTCTCTAGCTTGTCGGTGTAGTTCCCGCCAAAGAAGCCTGCCACGATCTCTACCCGGCCATCAACGTGCCGCAGGGTAAAGTCCAGAATTTTCCGGCACTCCTCGCTGCTTAGTGTGATCGCTTCACCCGTTGTCCCCAGGCAAACGATATAATCTACCCCTCCTTCAATGACGTAGTCGATGATGTTGCCCAGCGCGGGAAAATCTACCGTACTATCCGGGAGGAAAGGGGTGATCAAGGCGACGCCGGTGCCGCTAAACCTTGGAAGTGCTCGTTGCATTCGTGAAGGTGAAAATTTGCTCAATGGCTGCCAATTGGTCTTTTAGTTTAACCGATAGGCTTCCATCAAATTGCAGATGATAAGGATTCGTGGAGTCTTTGGCAAAGGGTCCTACCTTTAGTTTTGCGGGCTTTGTTGTCGCTAAAAAATCCAGGACAGGATGCCGGGCTGGCCCCAGCCGTAGTAGCAAGTCAGTGGCATCACGCTGGATTTTTTTGACAACCTCTCCCTGCGGAACACCATACCAGTTCAAGTCCTTGATTGATACGATCTCGAAATCAAAGCTGGCAGAACCTACTTCTTGTTCGAAAAACCCAACTACTTTGATTTTACACCCGGAACGCCGATTGGTATCCCGCCATTTATCGACCGCCTTTCGGTCTTCGGCGGAGTCGGCAATAAAAATAATGGTTATTTTCTTAGCCGTAGTCAGGTTAATTTTTTCCCCTGGCTTCACCGCAGGCGGCCTGGAAGTTTCTGCCTTCGTCCGTTTACGGAACAACCGTTCCTTTATGTTGGTAAGGAAAGACATTACCCGGCATTTTCTACCCGACCAATGGCCGAGTACTTCGCAATACGCTCTTCAATTACCTGGTCGATGTCCTTCTCTTGCAAAGCAGCAATGGCCTTTTTCAATTGTCGCTTGAGGCTCTTGGCCATTTCATCCGGAGAGGAATGGGCGCCTCCATGAGGCTCCTTCACAATTTCGTCAATGATGCCGAATTCCAGCATATGTCCGGCGGTAAGCTTAAGTGCTTCGGCAGCCTGTTCTTTATAGTCCCAACTGCGCCATAGAATACTGCTACAACTTTCGGGGCTGATGACGGAATACCAGGTATTCTCCAACATCATCACGTGGTCTCCCAACCCGATACCAATAGCACCGCCACTGGCTCCTTCCCCAATCACTGCACAAACGATTGGTACGCGTAATTGCGCCATTTCGATTAGGTTTCGGGCAATGGCCTCCGCCTGCCCACGCTCCTCAGCTTCAATACCCGGAAAAGCTCCCGGAGTATCGATCAGCGTAACCACGGGAAAGCCAAAACGCTCTGCCATTTTCATCAGCCGGAGTGCTTTGCGGTAGCCTTCAGGGTTGGCCATACCGAAGTTCCGGTATTGCCGCATTTTCGTATTCACCCCCTTTTGGTGCCCAATGATCACCACCGTTTGTCCGTCCATGTTCCCGATACCGCCAACGATGGCTTTATCATCTCCATGGCAGCGGTCACCGTGCATCTCGACAAATTTCCGGCACATCTGTTCAATGTAGAACAAGGTATAGGGCCGCTCTGGGTGCCGGCTTAGTTGAACCCGTTGCCAACCAGAAAGGTCATTATAAATTTCCTTTCGAGTCTGCTTAATACGGACCTCCAGTTCCAGAATGGTCTCTTCCATGTCCACAACACCATCTTCCGCTACTTCCCGGACCTTTTCCAGTTGCTCGTAGAGTTTCTCCAGTGGTCGCTCAAATTCTAGAAATACCATTTAATCAGTAGTTTTTGATAAGCGGGGCAAAGGTACAACAAGTTGCAGGTTGCACGTTGTAGGTTACAATATTCAAGTTCTCAGGTTGCTGGTACCGTGTCTGTTGCGATTACCGCAAGTTCACATTAGCAGCACCCAGCAGGCCCAGATCGGTAAATATTTGAGCGCGGTAATAGCCTGCCTGCAGCTTCATGTCAAGATCATGGGTAAAACTGATCCGTTGGTTTTTCTCCACATTGACGTCCCGACCTTCCAGAGCGATCAGGTCCATTGCAGCACCATTGACGATAGCCTTGGCACGAACGGGGTTTGCGGACGTTACTGGCGTCCCGGACTGGTCAGACAACACCAAATAGATGGGCCGTACGCCAAGGTACTTGTCCGGCACTGCAGTCAGATCGAAGCTGACATTCATCCGCTTTACCCGGCTGGCGTCGGCCGTAACTTTATCGCCTTTAGCCCCCTTAAACATCTCTACCTGAATAGCCGAGGCTTTAAAGGCTCCGAGCGTCATTTCCGTAATCTGCTTTTCCATGCTTTGGGTCATGGTCTCCAGGTTATCGCTCTTTTTCTCGAAGTTATAAGCGGCGGTTTTCGCAGTACTCAGGTCCTGCCGTAGCACAACATTCGTTTTCCGAAGTTCCTGATTTTCCGCTTCCAGCGCCAGCAGGCTGGTTTCCAGGTTGGCCCGGGCGTTGATCAGGTCTTCAATCTGAAGGCGCATCTGGTAGGCGACCTCGTTATCGTTCTTACGAGACTTTTGCGCCTTCCGCATGTCGTAGAGCGCACGCTTAGTAATATCTTGTGATTCGGCCAGTTGTCCCTGTAGGGATTCATTGTCTGCAACGGCTGTCTCATATATGGATCCCAGGCTATCCACCTGTTGCTCCAGATTGGCCCGCAGCA
Organism: Neolewinella sp.; assembly: GCA_047626445.1. GTDB lineage: Bacteria > Bacteroidota > Bacteroidia > Chitinophagales > Saprospiraceae > Neolewinella. The sequence goes on along the minus strand of JBLHRW010000031.1, from coordinate 15,269 downwards.
AGGAGAGTTGGTCCACTTCTGCGCTCATCTCTGAGTTGGCTGCCGTCAGTTCTCCCGCGGCGCTGTTGCGGCTAATCCCCCAGAAAAGGCTGGCTAAAAAAAGCAGTGCTAATAGAATGGCTACGATCGTTAGTGACTTCTTGTTCATTTCGCTTAGTGTTGGTTTTCGTCGTAAAGAACGCATTTACGGCGGATTTGCTCATTAGGTTTCGTCCAGATGACCACATTTCGGCACAATACCGGCGGATTTAACGGTTTTCTGCCTGCTTATTTGTCTTTTTATTGCTCCTGCGGCCGCGCCCTAGAAAAAGGAAGAGTGGGGAAAGGGAAGAAAAGTAAGCCCCTCCTTTTTCCCTTATCCCTTATCTCTCTTCCTTCCCTCATATCCACTTTCTACTCCGAAACCAGAGCAGCAACATCCCGGCAATCAGGATCATGGCCGCCCACAAAACATAGTAGCCATAAGGATTTTCCAAGCCGGGCATCACGGCGAAATTCATCCCGAATACACCCGCTAAGAAGCCCAGAGGGATGAAGATGGTGGAGACGATGGTAAGGGTCTGCATCACGCTGTTCATCCGAAAACTGATTTCACTGACATAGAGGTCGTACAAACCGTTCGTCACGTCGCGGTAGGTTTCCACCAAGTCCGTGACCTGAATGATGTGGTCCTTGAGGTCACGTACGTACAGTTGGGTGTCTTCCGAAACTAGGCGATGCTCCGAATCCCCAAAACGGCCAGCCATTTCGCGGGTCGGGCTCGTACTTTTACGCATGGTCAGCAGGGCCAGCCGCAGCTCGTGGATCTCTGACTTAGTCTGAGGTTCTGGCTGGGTCAGGATCACGTTTTCCAGCTCCTCAAGTGTCTCCTCGATGCTGTCAAGCACCGAAAAATAGTGGTCAGTGATATTGTCAAGCAGTGCGTAAGCAAGGTAGTCTGGCCCTTTCGTACGAATACGCCCACCAGAGGATTCAAGCCGCTGCCGGACGGCCGAAAACAGGTCACCAGCGTCTTCCTGGAAGGTAATCACCGTTTCATCGGTCAGGTAAATAGACACCTGTTCTATGCTAAGCTGGCGTTCCTCTTTATCAAAATCAAAGGCTTTCAACTGTAATAAAATGCCGTCTTTATAAGCTTCCATTTTCGGCCGTTGATTCACATCTACCACATCTTCCAGGGCCAATGGGTGCATCCCGTAGGCTTTTCCCAGTTTTTCGATCAATTCGATTCGGTGCAAGCCGCGGACATCAAACCAGGTGGTTTTTCCCGGTGCGTTATCCTCCGGGATTTCGTCGGTCACCGTAGCGCAATGAAAATTATCCCCATCGTAATGGGTCAGATGTACGTGTACCTCCTCCATTTCCTGCTGGCCGGTGTAGACCAGGGTCCCGGGAGGAGCCCCAGTAATTCTACGGGTAAAGCCGGTACGGTCGGCAGCGGAGCGGACTAATCGGGTGATGCGCATAGTGGTTGCAGTTGTTGCCGTAATATAGTTTAGGGACGCCGTACAAAGTACGGAGGGTAAAGAGCAGGGTAAGAAAGACTGCTACTTTCGCTTTACGACCAGGAGAAGCTTCTTGGCAACATTCCGTTCTACGGCGTAAAACCGAAAAACGATGAAGAACGTTCGTCCTTAAGCAATCACTTTTCCTGGGGCAACATTTATACCTTTGCGGTATGCGGCAATTACTTCTTCAATAAACGCGCAGCGTTTGGTGTAGCCCTCCCCCGTGGAGAGCGATTGAGAAGGAAGGTTAAAGCGCATTTTATTCAATTCCGACATGTACCAACTCAGCCACCCCCACCCCACCCTCAACGGACGCATCGCCCTCACCGGATCAAAATCCATCGCTAACCGGGCATTGATCATCCGGGCATTGACGCCGGGCGGCTTCCCCATCCATCGTCTTGCCGCAGCCGACGATACCGTCCGCCTCGAGCGTATGCTCGCCAGCGACGATGAGGTCCTGGATGCTGGGCCCGCTGGCACGACCTTCCGCTTCCTCACCGGGTTCCTCAGCCGGCGGCCGGGCCACCAGGTACTTACCGGTAGCCAACGGATGAAGGAACGCCCCATCGGCATTCTTGTCGATGCCCTTCGGGAACTGGGCGCTGATATCGAATACACCGAAAAGGAAGGTTATCCACCCTTAAAAATAGGCTACTCCACCCTCGACCGCGCCAACGCCCTAACCATCGCCGCCGATACCAGTAGCCAGTACATCTCCAGTCTCCTCATGCTGGCCCCGACGCTACCCGACGGACTCCGGCTTACGCTCGACGGGGAGATTGTCAGCATTCCCTACATCAAGATGACCCTATCGCTAATGGCCTACTTCGGGGTAGAGAGCAGCTGGGAAGACCAGACCATCGTCGTGCCTTCACAAATCTATCAGGCCCGGGAGTTTACGGTAGAAGCTGACTGGTCCGCCGCCAGCTACTACTACGGCCTGGCGGCCCTGGCCGATAGCGCCGACCTCCAGATCGATGGCCTTTTCCCCGACAGCGTCCAGGGAGACGCCGTAGTGGCCCAGCTCTACGAACGCTTCGGCATCACTACCACCTTCAACGACACCGGCCTGCGGATCGAGAAACCCGCTGGTGCGCCGGTGCCGCCGCTCTTCGAGCAGGACTTCGTCGAGTGCCCCGACATCGCCCAAACGCTGATGGTCACCTGCGCCGGACTCGGCGTCCAGGCCCTCTACAGCGGACTTCAAACCCTGTTCATCAAGGAAACCGACCGCGTAGCGGCCATGAAGGCCGAGCTCGGAAAAATGGGTATTGCCCTGTACAAAATCCCTGCTCACATGAGCGGTACTGGCCCCGGCCAGCAGCTCTTCGCCCAGGAAGGCAAGGCTGATTTCAGTGCTGGTATGCCCACCTTTTCCACCTACCACGACCACCGCATGGCCATGGCCGTGGCACCGCTGGCCCTGCTGCACCCCATCCGGATCGAAGACCCGGAAGTGGTGGGCAAGAGCTACCCGGATTTTTACCAGGATTTTGAGCAGCTGGGGCTGGTGGTGGAGAAGGTGGCAGGATAATCTACCGTACCCGCCCGAAGCTGTCTCCGACAGGAAGCGAAAATACAACAACCTCCGGGCGCTTGCTGCGACCGAGCCAAGGTCAGCTAAACAACTATTTAGGCAGACAAAAAAACTCCTCCCAGAATCATATCCGGGAGGAGTTTTCATTTCTAGCAATTCACTAAGCCTGCGCGCAAGATAGCGCCCACGCGAAGCCTGCCGTTACCGCTTCATGAAGCGTACGGATTGCAGGCCGGTATCCGTCGCCACTTGGGCGAAGTACATGCCGGCAGGCAGCATACTGATGTCGAGGGACAACGTAGTAGAGTTGCCACCACTGACCAGCCGTTGTACGGAATAAGCAACGCCGTTGATGTCACGTACGTACACCGTACCACTGGGCATACTTCCCAGGCTTTCGATGTCAAGGTAAATTACATTTCCACTGACCGGGTTAGGACGGGCGGTCATCAGTAGCGAGCTGATGAGGTCACGGTCGATACCACCATCAGGATTATCAATACCGTCGTCATCGACACGGGTAACGGTGACGAAGTTTTCGCTGAGGGCAAAACAGCCATCGGTAAGTTCGGTCGTCAATGCATCGTCGTTCAGCCCGGCAATAATATCGCCGGTATAGGCAAGGCCCCAAACGCGGCATACACCGACACCAGAAAGGCCGAAGTCGATCGTAGCATTTGGGCTGACGGCAAGAAGCATATTGTCTTCATTCGTGACGACATAAACGAAATTATCCAGGGAGTCGGAAGTCGTCATAAAGGAGACGATCGCCGTAGCATCCGTTCCGGTGCCGGCAATTTCTACCTCAATTTCCGTTTCACCTGCTGTCGTGGTGACCATGCCACCGTCGGGGTCAACTAAAATTACGGTAATGAAATTACTCGTCAATGCGGCACATCCCGTGGCTAACAGGGTCGTATTGATGTTCTGATTGATCCCCACCAGGCTCATTCCGGTATAATTGAAGCCGTAGATGCGATATTCTCCTGCCCCAAAGAACCCGATAGGAATGATTGGGCTCCTCAGGTTGGACGCGCGCACGCGGCCATCGGAATCAGTTACGATGTAACTGTAGTTAGGATAGTCGGGACCACTGACACTAGCCTCTACCACAGCGATCGGGTTGTCACCATCAGCTATACACCAGCGGATCGTATCTCCCGTTCCTATCGTCGTCAGGTTGATCAGGAATCCAGCATCGATGGCACCGCCTTGTTCCACATCAAGGAAGGAGGAAGTAAGTTCATAGCAGTTGTCGGCCAGTACGGCAACAGTAATATCATCACCGGCCTGAACGGTTACGCTGCCTGTATACGCCAGCCCCCAAACTCGGTAGAGGCCTTCGGGCAGTGCGCCCAGGTCTACGTTCGTCCGGTCGGTAGAGATAAGTTGAACTACGTTAAAGGTGTCCGTAACAATGACGGCGTAGCCCGTCTGGCTATCGCTTGTGGTAGTAACACTGATGGAACCGTCATCATTAACCGTACAAGCAACCCCCGTAACCGGTACGTCATCAAAGCTGATCTCTCCGGCTTCGGGCGTATCGTTGAATATGGTAACGTAGTTATCGGAGATATCCACACAACCGCTGGCCAGTGGAGTTGGACTGTTCAGCAGGCTGGTGCCCGGCCCGGCCAGGAAATCTCCACTCCAGCAAATACCGTACACCCGCAGTTCCATGAGCGGCAGGTTACCGAATTCGAAGCTATCAGCAGGAATGACGCCCAGAATAACGGGTTGAGCGGTGGCCGTCGTAATGACGTAAGTATAGTTGTCACTAGACGTGCCGCTCGTATTCGTAAACCGAACAAAGCCGTCATCCCGGTTTTCAGGGCAGAAGTACAGTTCCTCCGCACCGTTGCCTAATATTGTAGCACCGTCTACTTGCGTAACAACAACGGTGATGAAAGTATCACTGAGTTCAAAACAGCTACTGGACAGGTCCGTGAGGAAAACATTCTGTCCGGGACTGATTGAGAGGTTGCCTGCAAATGCCAGACCGAAGATCTGATAGACGCCACTTTGCGCCATATTGAAATTGAAGCTGTCGGAAGCAATTGCCGTCAGGGCAATGCTGTCCTGGGCGATCAGGTAAGTATAGCTACCGGAAGTGGAGGTTGTGATGAACTGCAACGCAGGTTCTTCTTCCACACCAGAACAAACGTCAACGATGTTCGTACCGTCGTCAAGGCTAATGCTGCCACCGTCCGGAATTTCCCGGGTAACGGTGATGTAATTATCAGAAAGTGCAAAGCAACCTGTGGCCAGCTCATCGATGGTGACGGTGTCTCCCATCATTAATGTCACCTCACCGGCATAGGCAAAGCCCCATACGCGGCATACGCCCGGGCCAGCCGGGTCAAAGTCGAAGCTGCTGCCATCAACCAGTGCAAGTACTTCGTTTTCTTCATTGGTCACTACATACTGGTAGTTGTCACCAGTCCCACCGAGGTTGGTGAAGAAAAGCAGGTCAGCGATGCCGTCGGACGGACAGGTAGACACCTCCGTAGCACCGGAACCAAGCGTAACTTCACCTCCAAGAAGGTCCTCCCGGGTAACGGTAACGAAGTTGTCCGACAAGTCAAAGCAGCTTGTTGCCAGTATCGCGGTAGATGCGTCATCACCAATCATTGCGGTCAGGGTGCCTTGGTAGGAAAGTCCCCAGATACGGCACACGCCGAAGGGAGCTCCGTCAAAGTCAAGCTGAGCATCAGTACTGATGTCCAGGATAACATTTTCGTCCGTAGTGATCACGTAAGTAAATCCTGCTCCGGTCGCGCCGGTGCTTACCACCTCAACAATGTCGGCGACACCATCCATGGAACAAACAGACACTGCGTTTAGGCCATCAACGGTAGCAATGGTTCCTCCTTCAGGAAGCTCCTTAGTTACCGTTACGAAGTTCTCCGACAGTGCGTAACACTGAGTAGCCAGCGGATCTTCACCGGCAATATCCCCAGGGCTTGCGGAAACGACGCCATCGTAACCCAGGCCATAAACGCGGCAAACACCTTCAGGTAATTGCTCAAAGTCGATCCGGTCGGTGAAGGCTACGAATATTACCACATTGTTCGCGTTGGTAACCAGGTAGTTGAAGTTCGCCAGGGTAGTCCCTGTAGAATCAAAGCGGAAAATATCGGGGAATCCATCCCCGGGGCAAGCCAGTATCTCTGTTTCTCCCGCTTCGGTGCTGATCGGTCCAGTTGTTGCATCCAGGCGTATTACCGTAATGAAATTATCGCTGAGGGTAAAACAACCTATTGCAAGGTCCATGCCGTTGATGTCATCCCCTACGTTCGCGGTGAGGCTGCCGGAGTAGGTCAGGCCGTACACCCGACAAGTGCCGGGAGGTACCTCTTCGAAATTAACGGAAGCGCTGGCAGGGAAGCCAAGAATGCTGCCCTCGTTATTAGTGATCACAAAGCTGAAGTTCTCGCCAATGGAGCCTTCACTAACAAAAGTTAGTACATCTGCCACCCCGTCTCCCGGGCAAACAGTAGCTTCGGTAGCACCGTTGTCCAGACTGACGGTACCGCCAGTAGGCAGTTCCCTGGTGACCGTCACGAAGTTATCACTCAGGGAGAAACAAGCATCGGCCAAGATGGTCTCGGTAATGTCATCTCCTTCCTCTAGCAATAACATGCCCGCGTAGCTCACGCCCCACAGGCGGCAGGCACCTACGGGGGCCTCTTCGAAGTTGGCTGTATCCCCTACTAGGATACCAAGGACGATGTTATCTGCGTCGGTGACAACGAAAGTGAAGTTAGCATCGGGATCAGCCCCCGTGCTGACAAACGTCACTTCATCGGCCACTCCGTCGCCGGGGCAAACGGTAATCTCCGTTTCACCATCCTCGGTAGCTACTGTACCTCCGTCTGGCACACTACGAACAACGTTAACGAAGGTTGTACTGAGCGCAAAACAGTTGTCGGAAAGGTTAGCAGTATTTACGTCTTCGCCAAGGATAAGCGTCAGGCTTCCCTGGTAGGTAAGGGAGTAGATCCGGCAAGCACCAACTCCTGCGCCTTCAACGTCGAAGCTCGGCGTTTGGCTGAAACTAAGCAGGATGTTGTCCGAATTCGTGATCAGGTAAATCAGTTCTCCGCCAGAAGCACCGCTGGTCACCACGTCGATTACGTCAGCATTGCCGTCACTGGGGCAGGTTTCTACTTCGCTGTCACCGTCGGTTGTCAGTACGGTACCTCCGACAGGAATCTCGCGGCGGACTTCTACGAAGTCTTCAGACAAATCGTTACATCCTTCTGCCAAGGGGCCGACCGTAATGTCTTGTCCTATTTCTGCCGTAAAGTTTCCGTAGAAACTTACGTTCCAGGCTCTGCAGACGCCGACACCGGCACCATCGAAGTTGGCAGTGTTGCCTTCGGGCAAGCCGATGATGATGTTGTTATCATTCGTAATGATCAGGCGGTTCTCCGGGCCTGTGGCACCGGTTACCACGAATTCGATAATATCGTCATTTCCGTCACCTGGGCAAATGAGGAGGCTACGCTCTCCCGTTACCGTGAGTATAGATCCGCCTTCCGGTGTTTCCCGGTTTACGGTAACGAAGTTATCACTGAGGTCAAAACAACCGTCGGCCAACATCGTAGCCAGTAGGTCATCACCCTCTTCGATTGTTAGGTTGCCTACGTAGCTGAGGCCCCACAGCCGACAGGAGCCTACGGGAGCTCCGTCGAAGTTGACGGTATTGGCAGGTGGGATGGCGAGAACATTATTATTAGCATCAGTAACGACGTAAGTGAAGTTTGCCGTCGGATCTGCACCGTCACTGACGAAGTTGACATTGTCGGCAATACCGTCGCCGGGGCAAACAGTCAATTCTGTTGCACCGTCATCGGTGGCCACAGTACCGCCGTCTGGGGCAAGTCGGATGGCCGTTACGAAGGTTGAGCTAACCGAGAAACAGTCGTCCGCCAGGTCTGTAGCCGTAGGGACGTTTACGCCATCAGTTAGGGTAAGATTCCCCTGATAGGTAAGAACGTAAATACGGCAGGCGCCGACGCCGGCACCTTCTAGGTCAAAACTGGGTTCGGTGCTAGCGCCGAGTAAGTTGCCGTCTCCGTCGGTGATCAGGTAAACTACCGTGCCGCCGGATGTTCCGGTACTAACTACTTCCACGATGTCGGCTACACCGTCACCGGGGCAGGTTTGAACTTCGCTTTGTCCGTCAACAGTAAGCACCGTTCCACCAACCGGCACCTCACGGCGGACCTCTACGAAAGCATCGGAAAGGTCCTGACAGCCACTGGCTAGTTGTGCTTCCAGTATGTTCTGACCTATTTCAGCGGTAAAGTCTCCGGTGAAAGCCAGGTTCCAGGCGCGGCAAACGCCTTCACCAGCACCTTCGAAATTTACGGTAGTGCCTTCAGGCAGGCCGATGATAATGTTCTGATCATTAGTAATGATGATGCGGTTACTTCCTCCAGAAGTACCCGTGATGGCAAAATCGATCAGGTCGTCGTTGCCGTCACCCGGGCATGTCTGGATGCTGTCTTCACCGTCAGTTGTGAGGATGCTGCCACCGTTGGCTTGTACCCGGTTCAGGGTAATGAAATTCTGGGAGAGGCCAATGCCACAATCCACAATTCCTTCTAGCAGGTTTAGGGGGTCTCCCAGGCCAGCGGGCACACCGTCCGGAGAGGCGAAAGCGTACACCCGGCAATTGCCCGGGGTAGAATCGTTAATATCACTAACCCCCGTTTCATTAATGGCAATAATTAAGCCATCAGAATTGACAAAAATAAAGTAGGCATTAAATGCCGTTGAGGTAAACGTAAGTACGTCCGGCTCCTCGTCCAGGCAGATTTCATATTGATCCTGTGCGGACTCGATGACAACATCTCCGGAAGTACCGTTATTGACGGTTACAAAGTTCGCCGTAAGGCCCGCACAAGGGGCGGACAGGGTCGCCGTATTGAAGTCTTCCCCTACAGTAGCTGTAATCGTGCCGTAGTTAGAAAAGGCGTACACCCGCAGTGTACCTGGGGGCAACACATCGAAATTGATAAAATTACTGAAGCCAATCCACTGGATGATGTCTTCGGCATCCACCACTACATAAGCGTGTGCTTGGATAAAGGGTCGAACCTGAAAACGTATACGGTCCATAATATCGTCATCCGTACAGGTATTCAGTTCCGTCGCCCCCGTAAAGGCGAGACTGACAATAGCGTCTTCCTGGCAAGGTCGTCGATCACTATTCCCTGGATCCTGTGCAAAAATGGTCGTCGATAAAAGAAGCGTGCAAAAAAGTAAACGGAACGCGTTGATGTATAAATTCTTGTGCATAACAATAGTTTTGAGATGATGATTGGCAGTAAACAGCATCAACTCTGGCGTGAGATTATCTGGTAAATTTAGTGAATTGCGTCCGATCACAATAAATTTTATATATAATGTGCCGAGTTATTATCAAAATAGGTGGGTTTTAACGCTTTTAAAGGGGGACTTAGGATCAGGGCGCGGCCGCAGGTTCAAGGAAAAGGACGAATAAGAGCGAGCAGGCACCTCAATCGCCCTACCTTGTTTATAAAATCCTCTCTTTGCTCCCGCGGCCGCGCCCCTTCACCACACCGTTACCCCGCCCCACTACACCGCATTCTAAATACCTGTAATAATACCTTCTCCGACTCACGAAACGTACTTGGTTTTACGTTTACTTTTGGTTGTATCTTACAAACGCGTCTTATTATTGCTGCCTGGTTTTCAATACACAAATCATCAAAAATCGTGTTTTGAAAGAGTCTCCCCTTCTCAAAAATTAAGATTTGTCATTACTCCGTTACCTCTTCTACCTGCCTTTATTGGCTATGACCCCAACATTACTTGCGGGCCAGGGACTCATGCTCGACCCCGATTATGCGGCAGATCGACTAGTCCGTGATGTCTTCGCCTCCGGCGAGTGTGAAACAATTTTCAATATCCGCCAAATCGGTAATAATTCCGATGGCATCGGATTTTTTTCCGGCCCAGACAGTATCGTCGGCTTCGATCGGGGCATCATCATTTCCACCGGGAGAGTCGCCGACGCGGCAGGCCCCAACGATGACACCAACATCGGTAGTGAACTAGAAGGCCTAAGCCCCGACCCCGACCTTTCCCTGGCCAGTACCGGGGAGATATTTGACCGTAGTGGTCTCGAATTTGATTTCATCCCCCTCCAGCCGACCGTTACCTTTCGCTACGTTTTTGCCTCGGAGGAATATTGTGAATTCGTCGACGCTGCCTTTAACGATATTTTTGGTTTCTTCATCAGTGGCCCCGGCCTCAACGGTACGTTCAGCGATAATGCCATCAACCTTGCTACCGTTCCCGGAACCAATCAACCGGTTAGCATTAACAACGTCAACTATAACACCAACCCTTCGCTGTATCTCGACAACGAATTTCCCAGCGTACGAGGCATTGCCAACTGTGGTGGCCCAGCCACCACCGGCCCCCGGTTTCTAGACATAGAGTACGATGGGCAGACCGTCATCCTTACCGCGACCGTAGAATTACAAACTTGCCAGACTTATCATATCCGGATGGTGGTGGCGGACGTTGAAGACAGTGACCTCGATTCCGCCGTTTTCCTCGAAGCCGGTAGTTTTGACCTGGGTGGCAGCGTTTCCCTGGCCGGTGAGGGGGGGGATACCATCAACACGCCAACCATCTTCGAAGGCTGCGCCACGACCAATTTCCGCGTGCAACGTGGGCCGGAAAGTAACCCGGCCCGGCCCCAGACCATTGCTTACCGAATCGGCAGTAACTCTACGGCGACGGAGGGTACCGATTTTACCGCTGGCACGGGGGAAATCACCATCCCCGCCGGAGCGATGTTTGCCGAAATTCCTATTATCGCTTTCGCCGACGGCGTAATCGAAGGCCCCGAAAATGCCTGGCTCTACCTCGACATCCCTTGCGCTTGTTATACCGACTCCATCGAGCTGATCATTAACGAACCGGCCACGCTGGAAGTAGGATTAGATGAAGCCTATTACTGTCCTGACGAAACGGCCACCCTACGGCCCGAAGTGACCGGTGGCGCACCGCCCTTCCGCTACCAATGGAGTTTTGGAAGCACCGAACCTCAACCTCGGTTAACGCCACCTTTACCCACATCGATAGACCTGACGGTAACCGACGCCTGCGGGCAGGCGGTCAATCGTTCTATTACCACCTTCAGTAGTGCCCCGCCCGCCTTAAACATTCCTATACAGGACTTGCAGGCCTGTCGGGGGGAAGACCAGGCCATCATCCTCGACCTCACCGGCACCGCTCCGATCATCGTTACCTATCAACTGAACGGCGGGCCGTTGGAAACAAGGGTATTCAATGCCGATGGGCGACAGGCCTGGCCCATTGACAGGGGCGGTAATTACCATCTAATTTCGGTCGAAGACCGGGCCTGTAATATCCAGGTAGACGAAACCCTCCGGGCTGACTTCTTCGAGCCGGTTATTAACCCCCGGCTCACCAACCCGAGTTGTGCGGGCCAAAACGATGGTGCCATCTCAGTTACCCATCTGCCCACTGCCCCACCCTACCAATACGACTGGACGGGACTCAACCCACCGGGGCTAACCGTGGAAGATTTACCTGCCGGAAATTACGCCTTGCGCGTAACCGACGCCTTAGGCTGCACCAGCGAGCGCCCCCTCACTCTTCGGGACCCAGACCCGCTGACGCCCATAATAATCACTTGTACGGAAGTACAACGCCCCCCACTCACCCCATCAGCAGGTGGTGGTCGCCCGCCCTATGAATACAGTATTGATGGCGTTAATTACTTCGACAGGACCGGTTTCGAGCGCCTTAGCGAAGGGCAATACTATACTTTGCGCATTCGGGATGTCGAAGGCTGTGCGATTACTCAACCCGATTTCTTCTTCCCGAGAGCCACCCGCCGACCTGCCCGCTTACCAAATTTTGTGCCGCAGGAAATTGCCGGTAGTGTTCAGGTAATACCGGATTACTTCGTGCCGCCAGATCAGATCGTAGCCTACCGGTGGTATCCTGCAGAACTATTCGACTGCCCAACCTGCCCCACGCCAACGGTTAGTGCGCCCAGTAGCCAGACCATCAGCCTTGCCATTGACAACCTTTATGGCTGCACCGACAGCCTGGTCACTTTCGTTGCTGTGGACAGCCGAATCCCGGTCTATGTTCCCAATATTTTCACCCCAAATGGAGACGGCACCAATGACTACGTCGCCATCTATGCCAATCCGCTGCAGGTGGAGCGCGTCCTTTCTTTTCAGGTCCTTTCCAGATGGGGAGAGCTCATGTGGGAAGACTATGATTTCCCTCCGAACGACGGCCGCCGTGGCTGGGACGGAATGCTCAACGGGCAAGTGGGGAGCATTTCGGCCTACATCTGGACGGCTGAGGTCCAATTAACCACCGGCGAGCTGCAGCGGGAATCGGGGACGGTGATCCTTATGCGGTAATTCCTTAACCCCCATTTCAAAAATTCCGGTTACTTTCGCATAACAACCATGGATAGATTAAGCGAAATAATATTATTGGAATACCGGGGTCTGTTCAGCATCAACCTCTTTCAGGCCCTGGAGATAATTACCATGGCCCTGCTGACGCTGGGCGTCTACCGGCTCTTACGTCTTAAAGTATTCCCTTGGTACTTCGACAAAGAAACGACCTCAAGTAAGAACCGTGTCCGTACGTTAAGGGTAACCCGGCTGCTTTTGTTCAGTATTTTCGTTGTCGTGGTGCTGCGCGTCTTCAACCTTGACTATGCTTTGATTCAAGAATCTCTTTTGAGCTCAGATGAGCTCAAAAAATACGAGATGGAGAACCCCGACGCAGCGAATGACCGGCCATTACAGTTCATTGTTCGGATCAGTACCTTGATCAAGGCATTTCTGGCCTTCGTCGTCGCAAACGTACTCGACCTGGTTCTTGGCGAAGTATTAACCCAACGTTTCCACCGCAAGCGTACGAAGGCCAAGGAAACAGGAGCAACCGTCACTGCGGAGACCGGCCTGCCGCAAAGAATCAAATGGCTTAAGCTAGTGCTGTACATGCTGGCCATCATTATTATCGTCAGCGATACCGGGCTGGCACCTCTCAAACTATTCAACTTGCCTACCGGCCAGGAGGAAGGCTTTCCCTTTACCATTGGTCGGTTAGCTAATACCATTTTCCTATTCCTGCTGATTAGTCTGGCCATAGATTTCTTTGTCTCCTTTCTACTCCGGGGTTATTACCAGCGCAGTAAAATCGATACGGGCAGTCAATTTGCGATCAACCGGCTATTTACCTACTTCGCTTACTTTATCGGTATCCTACTCGTGGTCCAGACGGCGGGCTTTAACCTGATAGCTATCTGGACCGGTGCGGCCGCCCTGTTAGTTGGTATCGGTATCGGTCTGCAGCAAACTTTCAATGATCTGATCTGCGGCATCATCATTCTGTTTGAGCGGTCCGTTAAGGTGGGTGACGTAGTCGAACTAATCGGCCACCAGGTAGGCACCGTGCGCAAGATTGGCGCCAGAACGAGCATCGTCGAAACGCGAGATGATATCATCGTTTTTGTGCCTAACTCCAAATTGATCGGAGAGAACGTAGTCAACTGGAGCCACATCCAGCGGATCGCACGCTTCCACGTCACGGTGAGTGTAGCTTACGGTACCGACACCAGCCTTGTCAAGGAAATTCTGGAGCAGGTGGCGGCAGAACACCCCCGGATATTGGAGACTCCCATGCCATTCGTTCGTTTTCTTGATTTTGGGGACTCCTCGCTGAATTTCGAGGTGCTTTTCTGGTCGCGCGACTTCATCCGGATAGAGAACATAAAAAGCGACCTCCGCTTCGCTATCGATGCCGCCTTCCGCGCTAAAGGCGTGGAGATTCCTTTCCCTCAGCGTGACCTTTGGATTCGGGGTGGTTTGCCGGGAATGGAGAAAGAGGCGCCGCCGGCAGAGGAGTGATCCGTCGGTAGGGCCAAAGTACAGGAAAAAGATTCCAAATAAGCGTCAAGAGGAACTACCCGTTTACCCTTAAGTACGCCACCGGAATCTCCTCCGCCAGCCAAACGCCGTTGGCCGAGCAGTAGAACTTATAACCATCCTTGGCCATGCCCGCTGCATCCACTTCGAGGATGGCCGGCCGGCCGTGCCGGCAGCCTACTACCGTAGCTGTTTTTAAATCCATACAGAGGTGGACATGCTGGCGCTTTTGAGGCTTCAGACCTGACTTCATGATCGCCTCAACGGAGGTCGTTGCTGTACCATGGTAGAGCTTTTCAGGAGGGAGAACTGCTTCCAACTGTAGATCAATATCGATACTGTGCCCCTGGTTGGCACGAATTCTCCGTCCGTCAGCACTAAAGCTAAATCGCTGTTTATCATTATCCCTGACGATTACCATCAGGTCATCACGTTTCATTGGGTAGCCAGTCGCCGACATGCGGGTAAGGAGTTCTTTTACATTAGCCCAGCCGTTTTCGTCGAGGGTAATACCAATAGCTTCAGGCTGGTGTCGTAGCACCAGGCTGATTTTTCGGCTGATACGCGTAATTTTTCTTGGGTCCATTTCAAGGTGTCTTTTCCCTACCAAAGCGGTCCTTTGTAGAAAGAAAGTTGCATGGGTCGCACAAAAAACTACCGACAATTCAACTAATTCCCCAGAGGTTACTTTCGAGAAGACCTTTCCCCTACGAGCGAAGCAAGCTGCCTAGCACAGTAGCTGCAAGCTGCCACGATGGTAAAGTGGCCGCTGTAACAAAGAACGAAGTTAGCTGCCCCAAAAACAGAAAGCCGATGAAGTTCCGTAAGGAACGACATCGGCTTTTTGATTGTAGCGAGAAGTTTTCTACTCGAGCTTAAACTTCACTGGCAGGTTAAACTGAACGCGTACGTTCCGTCCACCTTGCTTACCCGGGCTCCATTTGAGTTTCTTGGTGTTCATTAGCTGAACCACGCGAAGTGCTTCTTCACCGGTTTTAGCACCGGGGTTACGCACAACTTTGGCATCGGTTACCGTACCGTCTTTTTCTATTACGAAAGAGACAACAGCCATACCTTCCACACCGTTTTCACGGGCGATGGCAGGATACTTGATGTTACCGTAGATGAATTGGAGCATTTTCTTATCGGCACATTGCTTTTTCTCAGCGTAGCTACCTAGGTCTTCACAACCTGGGAAAAGCGGCATTTGCTCTACCACCTTAAAGATTTCGTCCACTGCGGGGGGCGGCG